>JBIKIM010000018.1:0-9179 GCA_044361605.1 Bacteroidia bacterium
ATCCTCTCTTGAGGGTTAAAACAGAATTAGGAGTGGCTGACTTTCCACTAACGCCAACAGTTACGTTCGTTAGATAGTTGAAATATACCGCACCAGCACCTCTAAATTCTTGCGCTTCGCCATCGAAAAAGATGGTGTTTTGTGAGGAGGGCTCAACGCGAAGACTTGTGCGGGTTTGAACATCTACATCACCACCGAAATAGATATTACCACCACCTTTGAATGATAAACGACATGCTGCTGAAGAGTTCGTTGGGCTTTGAATAAGTAAATCACCATTAATATCGGCCTCTGCGCCGTTAGTCATGTTGAATCTCAACGTATCTGATCCCCTTATTCTAAAAGTAGAGCTGGCATCTGTAAGAAGTCCACCATTAGACCCGTCTAAAGTTAGCGTTCGTGTTGAGTTTCTGTCATCGATCAAAACATCGGCGTCTCTCATTAAAACAATTTTTTTAATTGTTTCGCTCGTCACATCCATTTGCACGGTAATAGCGGTTGTGCCCCTATCAAATACCAAAACGTCGTTATTCCTTAAAGTTGATCGTTGAGGACTCCAAGCGGATACGTCCGACCAATTCGATAGAGTAGCTTGACTTCCAAAATTATAAACATATTGATCAATTATTGCCGTTGCATTTAATGTGATTTTCTTGCTTGTTCCTGTTACCACATTACATGAATTATCGGCGACCTCTATGGTAATATCGTTATCGAATGTTCCCGAACCACCTGTTCCCATTCTGCGAAAAGAAAAGGTTATAGAACCACTTCCTGCACCAGGAGCAAAACACAAATTGGTAGCTCCTCCAGAAGTTAGCGTAATATCCTTCCACGTCTGGGTGATGTTATCTTGTACCTGCCAATACTGAACCTGTCCTGAAGCACTATTTCCCAAAACCGTTATCTTGTCTGTAGCGGAAAAGCTTGAGTAACTTACCGTAACTTGTTTTTGGTATTCATTCAAGAACTCGCTCGAATACCAATCAAGGTCATAGGTTAAGGTCCCCGTATTTTTAAGTCCTGGGCCTGTAGCACCTGTTAATGTCTGCGCTTTCGCCACATTAGAAAATCCAAAGATTCCCCAAAGGGCCAAAAAAAGTGCTAAGTTTTTGTTCGAAACAAAAAAGTTTGTTTTCATATAATAATTGTATTTTAAAATCTTATTTCTTAACAAAGTAAAACGCCCATTCCAACCAAGAAGCTTCGGTATGAATTTAAACTCATCTATAACCTCTTCGAATTTAAAGCCAAAATCCACAACTTACACACAATTCGTGCGGTTTTTGCATGTTTAGAACAATAATGTGACAAAAAATCAGATGTTTTGAGTCGTAACTTTTGTCACAGACGGCCCTTTCCCATTCAAAAGATGTCGAATGTCAGTAACACCCCAAATCCTTTTTCCAATAATACCATTTCCCAAACACGGGCCAATCCCACGCTCTACAAAGTAAAACTAATTAAAGACGCTCTTGCCCATACCGATTATCTAAAGAAAATTCCCGATGTGACCGTTTTCCCCAATCCGAATACAGACGGAAAAGTTAAGATTCAATTTCCTTTTTATGTAAATCAAGCAACAGTGAACATATACAATAATATCGGTGCTTTGGTACAAAATACATCTTTAAAAGCATATAACAATTCCGGTATGGAATTCGAAATTGATCCTAGGATACCTGCACAAATTTTGTATTTACATATTTTAGGTCCCGACGGGCAAACGTATCGCAAGAAGTTAGTTTGGCGCAGCTATAACTAAACGAAATCTTCCACGCTTACATTCGGAATACTTTCGGTTTCTTTACCTGCCGCTTTCAACGCTGCAACGCCTCCTTTCAGGTACCCCACGGCAAAATCATAACCCACACGAGCCAAACGGGTAACCACTTCTTCTTCCGTTCCTGGATCTGAAACCAATAAGACAGGTAGCTTAATATCGGTAATCAAAGCTCCAACCCAAGGGGCAAAAGAACCGTCGATGCCAATATTAATGCTATTAGGAATATGTTCCGCTGCAAAAATATCGGTATTGCGCGTGTCTAAGAAAGACGGATCAGTACTTAATAATTTGATGCGCCTCTTCCCCAACCTTAAGAATATAAACTCCCGAACCCATAGCGTTCATATCGATTCGATACAACTGCATGGAATAGGGTTCCACCTGCACCTTACAACGTTGACCAGCAAGGGTAAATAAAGCTATTTCCTCTTGGGGGAAATAGGAGAACACCTGTAACTGGTCCTCCACAGGGTTCGGGAAAACGCGACTTGGTGGTTTGGAATGAAATGATACGGCAATGTCAGCGGTGTCAAACGATTCTTTCGTTTCGTCTAATTCGCGCAACGTAGCTTCAAAACACGGAGCAAAGCTTTTACTTTCGTCGTATACTTGGTCGGGTAACAGTACGTATTCTTTTTTGACATCTACGTCTGCAAAAATCTCCAACGTGCCTTTATCGCTGCTTTTATTTCCGTAGGCCATCCAAACTTTACCCGCCTTTAATTTTGCCGAGTAAGAAACCAAACCGGGATCGCCCCCTAAGGTTTCCAACGCAGCCACTACGCGCTTATCGGTCATGTTAACGGCGTTCCTACTGGCATGAGAGAAGAACACGTGATCACCAGGATTGATGGCTTCCACCAAATCAACAAAAGCAGATATGTGAGAGGTATCCCTAAAGTCAAAATGATAATACACTTGTTCGTTAAAAGGATGTCCGAAAGAGGTCCATTTTTTACCATCCTTACACAAGGGCGTTTGCCCAAGAACGGGAATGGGTTCTAAGGTAGATCGGTCAATAACGACCACGTCAAAACCGTCAGTACAGGTGGTGGAATAATGCAATAAGCGGTTAGCCGTGGTCCAAAACCGAATTCCATCGCTTGAGAAATTGCCTAACATATACACTTGTTTAAAGGGGCATGGATCTTGGTCTAGGGGGAATACGGAAGCTTCGCGGTCTCTTCCGGCGGTATCGAAATAAAACAACCGAATGTTGGTACACATAACCTCTTGGGGTACTTTGCTGTAATTTTGCACGGTTACAAACTCTTGGGAATCGCCCGGATAAATATCAAAATCAAAAGAAATGCGTTGCGTTGATCTTCGATTAAACTGGACATTTTTTCCTGAATAAAGTCCCTCTTTTGTTATGGTGCCGAAACCGATTCCTACGTCAGCAGGCCAAAAAACCATTTCATCGGTATTGTGAAACCACGTGCAGATGATGGCCCCAGCATTTGCCTTTTGATCGCTTTCATTTACAACATAATAAATCATGGAATCTTGCTGTTTTCGAATTCCTAGGCGAAAAGATTGCGCGGAAGCATCAATGGCACTAAAGAGCAATAACAGCTGAAAACCAAGCATCTTAATGTTGTATTTAAATCGACCCATTAACTCGAAGATAAGTCTTAAGTATTAAAGCAACCCATATTTAACCATTTACAAACCTAACTAATTTCGTCAAATTTGATAGCCGTTATACAATACCGTTGTTGCGTTAACTGCAGAACCCTCGTATTTTTTGTTTCGCATTTATCGCACCTCTTGTAGGGGAAACAATTAATATCCTATATGTAAGCGACCTCATGGAGCATGATTGACTCAACTGAATTGCCTAAATTTGCGTGTTAACATGCGCGGCACTATACTCAATAAACGATGGACGTGGACTTACCACCCTTTCCTAATCGCGTTTGGTGTAATGGCTATGATGTTAATTCCTAATCGAGTACTGGGTCAAGATTGGGGTTCTTATGATGTGGTTGAAGAGCCAAAAGCCGGAAAAAAACAAAAAAACAACAACCCTAAAGTCGATAAAAAATCAACCCCATTGCAGTTCATAAGGCCCGCGGTTATGCCTTTCAAAAACAGTGAAGGTTATTTTCTGTTTGTAGATACCGCAACTTCTTTACCCATAGATTCGATTACTTATGAAATAGTTTCCCCTTTTAGTGGGGGATTATACAAAGTTGAAAAGAACGGTTACATTGGCTATGCCAATGCCAAAGGCCGCCTTCAAGTCCCATTTAAGTATTTGATTGGGGGCGATTTTCATGAAGGCCGCGCTAAGGTATCTACCAATACTTTGTTTGGTTTAATTGATTCTGTGGGAAACCTAATTTTAGGCGAAGAATATGATGCAATCGGAGATTTTTACGAGGGAATGGCAGCCGTGCGCAAAGGAAACAAGTGGGGCTATGTAAATACCAAGGGCGAATTGGCGATTGATTTGGTATACGAAGATGCTGGTGATTTCCACGAAGGGCTTGCGAATGTTAAGAATAGGGGCAAGTGGGGCTATATAGACCGCTTGGGGACTATGTTTCCCTCACAGGGGAAAAACTTCCGCTTTGAATCTTCAGAAAACACCCTCTTGGTTAATATTAGTCGAGGGGGCAAATACGGATATGCCAACCGCGACGGAAAAATAGTAATTCCCTTACAATATAACGATGCGCGGCCTTTTTCGGAAGATTTAGCGCAAATATTATTGGAAGACAAATACGGTTTTATTAATAAAAATGGGGTGTTGCAAGTACCGGCTATTTATGAATTTGTTGATGATTTTCATGAGGGATTAGCCGCTGTTAAATTCAAAGACAAATGGGGCTTTATTGACAAAGAAGGGCGTTGGGTAGTAGATCCTCTATACGATCTAGCCATACGTTTTGTGAAAGGTATTAGTTGGGTTCAGATTGATGGCGAGTGGTTGGCAATCGATCGAAAAGGTCGCGTTTTATTCGAAGAACGTTTTATTGAATACACCGTTTTTTCAGAAGGTCTAGCTGCCGTTAAAACCTTAAAAGGTTGGGGGTATATAAATACCGACGGCGCGTTTGTAATTCAACCCAAATTTAACTCCGCGTCGGAGTTTAAAAACGGAATTGCCAAAATCGAAATTGGTGGACGCTTTGACTTTATTGATAAATCGGGTAACAATATCGTGCCCATGGAATTTACCTACGAGTTTAGCAGTGAATTTAAAGAAGGCATGGCCCGATTTAAAAAGGATGGCTTGTGGGGATTTTTAGACTTCCGGAACGAAGTGGTTATAGAACCGAATTATACCGAAGTACACGACTTTCATGATGGCTTGGCAAAGTTTGAACGCGGCGGCGTTTATGGCTTTATCGACCTACAAGGCACCGAATCGATAGTGCCCCAATTCGAAGCCGCCGGTCATTTTTCCGAAGGCCTAATCCCCGCTCGTAAAAACGGCAAATGGGGATATGTGAACGCCACGGGTAAAGAACTTATACCCTTCGATTTTGACGATGCCAAAGAATTCAAACTCGGCCGTGCCCTTGTTCGTGAATTAGATAGCTTTTATTATATAAACGACAACGGTCAACAGGCTGTTCCGTACCGATACAATTACACTACAACTTTTAACGATTTTGGTCTCGCTATTACCAGAGAAAACGGGTTTTTTGGAATCATTGATACCAGCGGTCGGTTTGTTATAAACCCGAAGTTCAGCAATATAAGAACCCTGTTTAAGGATCATTTTATTGCTATGGACAGCACCGGAAAATGGGCCCTCTATGACTTCAACAATAGAATCACCATTCCAGGGGTTTACGAAGATCTAGGATTGCTATCTGAAGATATTATTTCGGTAAAAAAGAATGGGAAATGGGGGTTTATTGATGTAAACAAAAACGTCATTACACCCGAAATTTTCGATGAATGTGGCGTGTTTCGTGAAGGAATCGCCCCGGTGAAGGTCAACGAAGAATGGGGGATTATTGACCTAACAGGTCGGTTTGTTGTAAGTCCTAGGTACCAAGATATCGGGAATCAGACCCAAAACCAATTCAATGTTAAACTCAAGGGCAAATGGGGTTACGTGGATAAATTTGGTAATTATATGTTTGTACCCAAATACATTCAAGCCGGAGAGTTCAACGACGGTTTGGCTCCGGTACAAGTCAAAGACAAATGGGGGTACGTAGGTCGATTTGGTGAAACCGCTATTACACCGGTTTTTGATTTCGCTGGGAATTTTGTTAACGGCACAGCAACGGTAGAAATTGGGGGCAAGTTTGGAATCATTAATACCGATGCCCAGTTTTTAATTCCTATCACCTACGAAGATGCTTCTCCTTTCCAAGGAGACTTGTGTAATGTGCGACAAAACGGCAAATACGGCTACGTAAACAAATCGGGTGAACTAGTAATTGGGTTTATACAAGACGAGGCTGCACCCTTCCGGAATGGTTTAGCCCGTGTAATTCGCAACGGTAAAAAAGGAATTATTGATGAACGCGGTATGATTGTGATACCCGTTATTTACGAAGATTGTGGTGAGTTTTCCGATGAATTAGAACCCGTTGAAATGCTCGGTGGTATTGGTCTAGCCGATAAAAACGGCAATCTTTCCACTTTAATTGAAACCAAATACAATTTTGCAACCCCCTTTTCTAACGGCCTCGCAGCAGTTGTAGTTGATGGAAAATATGCACTCATCGATGGCATACAAAATTATTATTTCTTACCCGAATTCGACTATTTAGAGGCCCCATTTGATAATGAAATCAAAACCAAGGAACGGGGCAAATATGGAATCTTAGACAAAAATGGGGAATGGTTGGTATTACCCAATTACGACGATATTGGCCATTTAAACAACGGCTTACGAAAGGCAAAAAAAGGGGATGTTTGGGGCTACCTAAATCCCAACAACCAATGGATCATACCAGCCAGTTTTGAATATGCCTACGATTTCAACGAAGGAATTGCCTGGGTTAAGCAAAATGGACTGTGGGGCGGTATTACATCGACGGGTGAAACCATAATTCCGTTTTCCTACGAAGCGGTAGATCCATTTAGTGAAGGACTTGCCGGCGTTCAAAAAGACGGAATGTGGGGCTTTATAGATCCCTTAAACACGCCCGTTATTCCTGCAACCTACGAATCAGTAGGCAGATTTATTAATGGCCGTGCGTGGGTTCAACAAAACGGAGCGTTTGGCTACCTTAATAAATCAGGCGCCGTGGTAGTAGATATCATTTATGAAGGCGCTTTAGACGCGCATCAAGGGCTTTTCCCCGTTCGAAGCAATAAAAAATGGGGATTTTTGAATGCTAAAAAAGCATGGAAAGTTAATCCCATTTATTCCGAAATACGTTCTTTTTCCGAAGATTTTGCGGCGGTGCGTTTACGCGACAAATGGGGCTATATCGATAGCAATGGTGTCGATAAAATTGCCTCAATATACGACGATGCCGTGGGCTTCAAAGAAGGGTATGCTCCAATTAAACTCGGCGAAAAATGGGGCTATATCAACAAAGACGGTCGTGCACAAGTATACCAACAAACGCGTTTTGATTTTACCAAACCATTTTCAAACGGACTTGCCGCCATACAAATTGGAGAGCTATGGGGTTACATAAACCAAAACTTTGAAGTAGTAGTTGAGCCCCAATTTATAAACGCCCAAAATTTCAATGACGATTTGGCCAAAGTTGAAACTAAAAACTCGTTGCGGTTTATCGATCCCACCGGTATGCCTAGAATCGAAATAGATGAATTTGATGTCGGCAATTTTTCTAATGAACGGGCCAAAATTTTCAAGAATGGCCTCTATGGTTACATGAATAAAGAAGGTCTAATTACCATACAGGCGCAGTACAATCAAGTTTTCGAATTTTCAGAAGGCCTTGGTCGCGTTCAAAAAAACGGTAAATATGGATTTATCGATACTAAAGGTCAAATAATTGCGCCATTTGTTTATGATTTTGCTACTGATTTTATTGCGGGTATGGCATTCGTAGAGCAAAAGGGCGATCGTTTTTTTATTGATAGGAATGGCAAAAAATGGAGGCAGAACAACTAAATCACTTGATAGAGTAAACTGTCAATTAAACGCACGCCTTCGATATAGCCCGCAAATACCCAAGCCCTATTCATCAAACCCGATTGGGTGTTTAAACGCACCTCTATAGGTTCCAAATATTCTGTTTCTATTCCGTATTCCAACAAACGCAAACGCATGCTTTCTGTTTCGGTGGGAAATTCTTTTAGGTGATCTAGGACTTTGAAAATTTCCGCCGCGTCTTCACGACCCTTGTCAGATAAACGCACATTTCTACTACTCATGGCCAATCCTGATGCTTCTCTGCGCGTAGTAACGGTAACTAAATTTAACGATGGGTATTTGAGGGAAGCAAATTCTTGAACTACTAAACACTGTTGCAGGTCTTTCTGTCCGAAATAAGCGGTACTAGGCTTTATTAAATCAAACAAACGGTCAACAACATCCACGACACCTTGGAAATGACCCGGACGGTAAACTCCTTCAAGACCTATTGCCGCATGTCCCGGCGAAGCCGGTGCGAACGTGTCATTCTCAGGATAAACTTCCCCCGTAACAGGAATAAAAACGGCATCAACCCCAGAAGCTTGGAGCAAAATTAAATCGCTTTCTATTGTTTTAGGATACGCCAAAAGATCGGCCGTTTGATTGAATTGTTTGGGATTAACGTAAATGCTAACCGCCACATAGGTGTTTTCCAATCGTGCTTGCGCTACCAAATCCAAGTGCCCTTGGTGCAGAGCCCCCATAGTGGGAACGAATCCCCAAGACCCTGGCGTATCACTGCGAAATGCCGCCCATTTATCTCTCGTGTAAAACAATTTCATAGGCCCAAAAGCGCTACAAATTAAAGAAGAACCAAAGGAATTGTTTTGAAAAGTCGGATTTTTTTCGTTAATTTTGTAAACTGTCCTTTTAGGAACACAACCAAAGCTTATGGAAGTAAAAAAGAAAAGAGTGTTGTTTGTTAGTTCTGAAATGTCTCCCTTTCTTGAGACTTCTCCACTTGCAACGATTACGCGCATGTTGCCACAAGCATTGCAGGAGCAAGACAACGAAATCCGTATTTTAGTACCTCGCTTTGGCGTCATCAATGAGCGTCGAAACCGCTTGCATGAAGTAGTCCGCCTTTCTGGAATCAATATTTCCATCGACGATAACGACAACCCATTGGTGATCAAAGTTGCGTCTGTTCCCAATACAAAAATGCAGGTCTATTTTCTCGACAATGAAGACTTTTTTCATCGTAAAAATATTTTCAACGACGACGATGGAAAGTTTTTTGAGGATAACGACGAGCGCACCATATTCTTTTGCAAAGGGGTTATGGAAACCGTTAAAAAGCTAGGT
>JBIKIM010000332.1:0-2550 GCA_044361605.1 Bacteroidia bacterium
GCCCCTAACGGGGAAATTAATGATGCGTTTGAGCGCTTCCTCGTCTTGCGGATTAATAACCAACCGCAAATAAGCAAGCATATCCTTGATTTCTTTCCGTTGGTAAAAGCTAACCCCGCCATAGATCCGGTATTCAATGCCCTGCTTCCGCAAGGCCTCTTCCATAGAACGACTTTGGGCATTCGTTCGGTAAAGAATGGCGAATGCTTTATTGGGTAAATGCAACTGATGCTTGTCCTCAAATATTAATTGGGCCACACGACGCCCTTCGTCGGAATCAGAGGGATTGCGCGATACTTTAATCTTTTCACCTTCCTCATTGGCTGTCCAAACTTCTTTTTCCAGCTGGTGTTTATTGTGTTTGATCAAACTCGAAGCCGCATTTACGATGTTTTTGGTACTGCGGTAATTTTGTTCCAATTTAAAGGTGGCAACCTCTGGATAATCGCGTTCGTAGTTTAAAATATTTTGGATATTGGCACCTCGGAACGCATAGATACTTTGCGCATCGTCGCCAACCACGCAAATATTCTGATTTACCGCTGCCAATAATTTGGTAATCATGTACTGAACATGATTGGTATCCTGATACTCATCGACCATAATGTATTTGAATCGATGCTGCCATTTGTTCAGTACATTGGGTTGGTTTTGTAAAAGGTGATATGTATTAATAAGGATATCGTCAAAATCCATGGCCCCTGCTTTGAAACAACGGCTGGTATATTGCTGGAAAATCTCACCAAATTTGGGTCGGCCTGCTACCTTGTCGGAATTCGTTAATTCGTCATTTTGCAGGTAGTCCTTGGCTGCCATTAAATTGTTTTTGGCCAATGAAATACGACTTAAAACCAATGAAGGTTTGTAAACTTTATCGTCGATTTGCATTTCCTTAAGAATGGCTTTTATCAAACTTTTGGAATCGTCGGAATCGTAAATAGTAAAGCTGCTGGGATATCCGATTTTATCGGCTTCTTGACGTAAAATGCGGGCAAAAACGCTGTGGAAGGTGCCCATCCATAAGTTTTTGGCTTCCGTACCGACTAATTTTTCGATTCGGATGCGCATTTCCTTGGCTGCTTTATTGGTAAAAGTTAGGGAAAGTATATTAAACGGATCGGTGCCTTTATGCATGATGTAGGCAATGCGGTAGGTGAGTACACGCGTTTTTCCAGATCCTGCGCCGGCAATAATCATAACCGGACCGTCGGTATTCAAGGCGGCCGCACGTTGGCTGGGATTTAGGGAATCTATAAACGGGGGAATATTGTCAGCGGGTCGTTGATCGGGCCAGGGCATCATCATACAAACATACGCCCGCTGCGGATTTCTACAGGGTCTAAAATATCAACATTTTGTGCTAGGGCAAGGGTTTTACCAATGCAAATGTGAACGAGGATCCCGCGCCAACCGTACTCATTACTTTAATTTGTTCTCCATGGGCTTCCACGATATGTTTGCAAATACTCAAGCCCAAACCACTGCCGCCCGTTTCACGGTTTCTGTGGGCATCTACCCGGTAAAAGCGTTCGAAAATTCGCCCTACATGTTCTTGGGGAATCCCTATGCCATTGTCGGCCACCTCTATGATGAGTTTGGTGCCCGTGTCAAAAATCATATAATTGGTGGTACCCTTATCGATGCCATATTTAATAGAATTATAGCCTAGATTAACCAATACTTGTCGGATCCGGGTGCGATCGGCCAATACCTTATTGGTATCACTTTTGCTTTGTACCAACAACCGAATTTCTTTTTGGGAAGCCTGAATTTCGAGCTCGTCGATAACCTCTCGTATGAGTTCTAAAATATTAAAAGGCTGTTTTTCGATGCTTAAAACCCCACTTTCGTATTTGGTAATGGCATCTAAATCATTGACCAACTGACCAAGCCGATCGGCATTTTTATTGGCTTTCTTTAGGAAATTATTTATTTCTTCCGGACTCAAGTCGGGGTCTTCCATTACCGTTTCAATATACCCTTGTATGGAAAACAAGGGGGTTTTTAATTCATGTGCTACATTTCCAAGGTAATCGCGGCGATATGTTTCCAATTGTTGCAAACGCTGTAATTCCTGTTTTCGGGCAATGAACAAGGTTCTAAATCCGTCCTCAATGTCTTGTGCTTTTGGGTTTATAGCGGTCGTGTAATCGGCTTCTTCATGACTAATAAGCCGTTCTAAGTTTTTTAGTACTTTTCGCTTTCGCGCTCTCCATATTAAGGATGAAATTCCAATTCCTAGTGAAAAGCTGAATGCCGCTACTATAATAGGGTGGGTGATGATGTATTCGGCAAATGCCATAGTTGAAATCAAAAATACGACTTTTCGCAGCCCGTACAAACGCTTCGAATACAAAAAACTATCTTTGCAGCGTACAATTTATGTCGGACAATAATTTATTTGAAAAAATCATTTCTCACGCTAAAGAATATGGCTTTGTATTTCCAAGTAGCGATATCTATGGCGGGTTGGCAGCGGTTTATGATTACGGTCAAAATGGGGTAGAGCTGCGTAATAATTTGCGCCAGTTTTGGTATTTATCTATGACC
>JBIKIM010000333.1:0-2543 GCA_044361605.1 Bacteroidia bacterium
TTTCGAACATGCCTATAAAGGAATCATTCGTTTGCCCTTGGGCGCGCGATTGGGCGTTTACACCGCGTATATTTATTACCTCAAATTATTGCAGAAAATTGAGAGAACCACGGCTACTGAAATTCTAAACAGCCGTATCCGAATTCCCAATAGTCAGAAAATCGTGCTTTTAGCCCAAAGCTTCGTGCGCGAAAAAATGATGTCTGCCTAATTAGGTTTAAAGCCTTTCTTCACCCATTTAACGGGAGAATTATTCTTGATTTCTTGTATTATCTCGGGGTAAATCTACCTCGTGACTGGAACAATGTTCCACAATTCGCCGTTTTAAACGCTTGAGAATCTCGGGGGAAATTAACCGAACAACCACGAAAATACTTCGTCGACCTTGCCAAAAGGGTGGATTTTTATGCTTCGCGTGGCCGATTCCGGGATTTTATTGTATTTCGAAACAATCATATCGGTGAAACCGAGTTTTTCGGCTTCTGTAATACGTTGTTCAATGCGTTGAATGGCCCGAACTTCTCCCGAAAGTCCAACTTCCCCAGAAAAAACATAGCCCTGCGGCAGCGAAAGTCCTTGGTAACTGCTCATGATAGCCGACATAAGCGGCAGATCGAGCGCGGGATCTTCCAGACGCAGTCCGCCGGCTAAATTGACAAACACATCGGATTGACCGAGTCGGAAGCCGCAGCGCTTTTCCAGTACCGCTAAAAGCATGTTCAAACGTCGGATATCGAAACCGGTAGCCGAGCGTTGTGGGGTTCCATAAACCGCCGTGCTTACCAAGGCTTGTACTTCTAAAAGGAGGGGTCGAACGCCTTCTAAAACACCGGCAATAGCCACGCCACTGAGAGCCTCATCGCGTTGGGATAGCCATATTTCAGAGGGATTTTTAACGGGCTGCAGACCGCTGCCGCGCATTTCGTAAATCCCCATTTCTTGGGTGCTGCCGAAACGATTTTTTAGGGTGCGTAAAATGCGGTATACGTGGTGTCGGTCGCCTTCAAATTGCAAAACCGTATCCACCATATGTTCCAGTATTTTAGGTCCCGCGATAGCTCCGTCTTTGGTTATATGACCGATAAGCATAACGGGGGTGTCGGTTTCTTTGGCAAATTGCAACAGTTTTCCGGTGCATTCGCGTACTTGTGAAATACTGCCCGGAGTGGATTCAATAGTGTCGGAATAAAGGGTTTGAATGGAATCTACAATTAAAACTTCGGGGCGTTCGCGCTGCACATGTTCCAAAATGTTTTCGAGCATGGTTTCGGTAAGTACCTGACATTGTTCGTTTTGGATTCCGATGCGTTCGGCTCTTAATTTTATTTGGGATTCGCTCTCTTCGCCGCTTACGTACAACACGTTTAAACTCGATTCTAGAGCCATTTGCAACAACAGGGTACTCTTTCCGATACCGGGTTCTCCGCCTAATAAAATAACAGCACCCGGCACCAATCCGCCGCCTAAAACCAGGTTGAGTTCGCTGTCAGATAAAACCGTTCTTTCGGTAGCGAATGCTTCTATTTCTCGGATATTAATAGGGGCGACCGTTTTACGGGTCGATTTGGTCCATGTATTTACCGATTTAGTCGGTTTTGATTCTTCGGCGAAGGTGTTCCATTGCTCGCATCCTGGGCATTTACCGATCCATTTGGGGGATTCGTATCCGCAAGAACGGCAGAAGAATGTGGTTTTTAACTTGGCCATGGTTCAAAGGTACGACCGATATTCGATTTGATTTTTGCGAAAATCGCGACTTTATGGCGCGTTAGGCCTCGATTAAAATTCGTATTTTTGTGGAGAATAATATTCACCTACCATGACACAAGAAGTAATTACCATATACGCCGAAGCAACTCCCAACCCAGAGAGTATGAAATTCGTAGCCAGCAAGATGTTTTTACCCAATGATTCTGCTGATTTTCGCACCAAAGAGAAAGCCGAAGCGTCGCCTATAGCCAAAGCGTTATTTGAAATGGGCTTTGTGCAAGGGGTATTCATCATGAATAATTTTGTCAGCATAACCAAGAATAGCGACTACGAATGGTTCGATTTGATTCCCGATTTGAGAACTTTCTTTGCAGAATGGTTAGAAGATGGCAAGGAAATCATCAACAAGGTAAAGGAGCTATCGCCAGAGCAAGAAACGGTAATCGAACGAAAAATCAAACAATTATTGGAAGACCATGTGAAACCAGCCGTTGAAATGGATGGGGGTGCGATTGATTTTAAAAGTTTCAAGGATGGAGTGGTAACGGTAGAACTCAAAGGCAGTTGCAGCGGTTGTCCGTCTTCAACCATGACCTTGAAATCGGGTATTGAAAATCTGCTCAAACGCATGGTGCCCGAAGTAGAAACCGTCGAGGCTTACGGCGTCTGATTTTTTTTAAACGGAAGTTTTCGTTTTGAGATAAAATAACACATATTTGTCGGATAATAATTTTCGACACACATGGAATCTCTAGCCGAAAAGAGAATGCAAAACGATCCGTCGTTTAAGTCTCTTCACCATTTCTTTCTAAATTCAGCCCTAAACATTCACA
>JBIKIM010000334.1:0-2526 GCA_044361605.1 Bacteroidia bacterium
TTGAATCAAAAACAATATCAAACCGAGCTCATCCAAACGAGGAACAATCGCAGCATACCCAATCCATGGAGGCAATGCCCCGGGAATGGCACCAATCATAACCGCCATAGGACTAACCTGTTTCATTGGGGTGTACACAAAAACATAAATAACTAGGGAAAGTCCGCCTAGCAATACCGACAAAAAGGAAGCACCTACCGCAATGAGCGTAAAAATCCCTACAAATCCGGTTATCCAACAAAATACCCGCGCATCGCGCACAGAAATTCGTCCTTCCACTATAGGCCGATTCGAGGTGCGAGACATCTTACCATCATTTTCTTTTTCGATTATTTGGTTCAACCCATTAGCGGCAAAAACAATGAACATGCCACCAACCAATACACCAATAAACAGCAACCAGTTAAAATCATCCAACCAATGCGTTCCCTTTGTATATTTCAACGCAATCAAATACCCAAACGAGGAGGTTGCCACTACCGTAGTCGTAAGTCGGAACTTGATTAATTCTACATAATTCTTAAATGTTGCGTTCATGTTGTCTTTTTTGAGGATAAAAATAAAAGAAAAGAAACTGTTAAAAGGGTGCTACCGGCCAACACATGAGCCACTTGCGCCCACTCCGGCACTACAAATCGAATGTGAATAATCCCTAATGCTATTTGTGCAAATACCAATCCAAAAAGCCATTGGTAAGGCTTTACTAATGCGCGTAACGCTTTATGTTGCCACCACCTGTAACCCAAAAATCCCAATATTAATAAGGGCATATACCGGTGAATCGCAAACCAAATATCCATGGCTTCGACATTCAAAATTCGTGGATCTGTCCCCTCAGACATACTGATTGAGCCAAACTGCTTTAAAAAATCTACCTGCTCTCTCGACCATGTACCCAATATCACTACAAACAAAATCAATAGCCAAAACCAAGTATAATCGTTTTTTACGACCGTAAATCTTGGTATGACAGGAGAAATTACGTCAACAGACTTTATAAATCCGAATAAGCAAACGAAAGCCAATACAAAATGCAGCGACACCATGCCGGGCAATAAGTTCGTGGTTACCACCAAACTTCCCAACCACGCGTTCAACAGCAGAAATACGAGTCCAAATAAAAACCACCCACGCGCCCTACCTAGAACCTTTGGCTTCCATAAAATCAAGAATCCCATTGCAACCGCTAAAAGACCGCTCAAAACCCCAAACAACCGATTGATGTATTCAATCCAAGCTTTAACGGGATGGAACACTTCTGGTTCGTACATCTTAGGATCTTTACGGATGGCTTCAGCCCGTTCACCCATCCCTAATTTATCCAGAGTTGCGGTAAAACGCTCTAATTTGGCGACGCGTTTTTTAAGAAAAATTTCTTGATAATTTTCCGGCAAATCCGCGGCATGAAGGGGCGGCGCCAACTGACCGAAACATTTCGGCCAATCTGGACATCCCATACCACTTCCGGTTGCCCTAACAAGGCTTCCCAAAAGAAACAATAAAAAAACAGACGAACTGGTATAGATACCAATCCGTCTGTATATGTTTTGAATACCGCTTAGCACGGTGTTATTAATCATTTTAGCTCAAACCGAAAACACGCTTGATGGCCGCGAAGAATACGCTGCTTTCTACTTCCTCAGGAGACTTTTCTTCAGGAGCTACTTTGTGGTCTTCAGTGTGCAATACCTCAGGCGCTGATTCATCAGGAACGTATTGTGGGAAGAAATCTTCCTCACGATCCGGACGTGAGTACTCATGAGGTCCACGGTAAACGGTCGGTATTTCACCAGGCCAGTTACCATGCAAACGCTCAACAGGCGTACTCCACTCTAAGCTGTTTGCTTGCCATGGGTTTGCTGAGGCCTTCTTGCCTTTGAAAATGCTGTAGAAGAAATTGTATAAGAACAACAATTGCGCTGCTCCACCAATAAGGGCAGAAACAGTTATCAATTTATTTACATCCATCCAAACGTTAAAGTCTTCCACTAACGTGAACTGATAATAACGACGTGGTACTCCGGCAAGACCCATAAAGTGCATCGGGAAAAACACGAGGTAGGCCGTAATGAAGGTAATCCAGAAGTGAAAATATCCTAATGTATCGTTCATCATACGTCCATACATCTTGGGGAACCAGTGGTAAATACCGGCGAACATCCCGAATATAGCCGCTGAACCCATTACCAAATGGAAATGCGCTACTACAAAATAGGAATCGTGCAATTGAATATCCAAAGCCGCATTACCCAAATAAATCCCGGTTAATCCTCCAGATATAAAGAATGAAACCAAGCCTATAGAAAATAACATCGCAGGCGTAAAACGTAAATTACCTTTCCATAATGTAGTCAAATAGTTAAACGCTTTTACGGCTGATGGCACCGCAATAATCAGCGTTAATATCATAAATACCGATCCCAAGAATGGATTCATACCCGTGATGAACATATGGTGACCCCATACGATAAACGAAAGGAATGATATACCCATTAAGGAAATAACCATTGCTGTGTATCCGAAGAT
>JBIKIM010000335.1:0-2513 GCA_044361605.1 Bacteroidia bacterium
CAAAACCAACTATAAAATCGTGTCTTACGGTATGGATCAAGTCAAGTATTACTTACGCAACTATCCCAATGCCCAAGTAGGTTTCTCCCGATTCGATGATCGAAGTGAAAAAACATGGGATTACGCCGTTTTTTACAATGCCTACATGGATAAACACCGACTACAAAACGGCTATTATCCGCCTACAGGTACGGTTTTTGCTCCTGAAATCGATGGAAAAGCCGTAGGGTGTGTAATAAAGCGACCCAGCACCTTGGATTTTGAAGGAATCAATGCCCTGACCAAAGAAAACAACCCCGACAAGTCCATTTCTTTGTTAAAGCAGTATCAAAAAATCGATAGTATTTCTTCTGAGGTATTCTTTTACATAGCCAACGCGTATGCCAATAAAAACATGGATGATAGTGCTTTATATTACGCACAAAAAAGCGCCCATGTTTTCAAGGAAAACAGCCGGACCTTATTCCTACAATACCAAATTTATCTGAAGAAAAACAAGCCCCAAGAGGCGGTTGCCGTTATGGACTCGTATATCATGTCAAGGCCTAAAGATCCCGATGGTTACATCATGAAAGCCCAAGGCCAACTATATACCAAAGCCTATTATGCCGCAATTGAAACCGTTCAAAAAGCAATACCTTTTAATCCATTTGATGCCAGAATATATCAATTGGGGTCGCAATGTTATCAACAGCTAAAAGACAAAACCAATGCCCAACTTTGGTACCAAGCGGCCGTTTTGAACCAAGCAAAAACCCAACAAGAGCAAGGTCAGTCTATTCAAAGCATCCAAACTATTTATCAGAATGCCACAGGAGAACCTTTGGACTTAGATAAATATTTCAAATAGTGACGAACCGTTTATAGGATACGCTTGTCCTTTTTCGTTGAATGCGACCTGAGAAATTTCGGTTATCAGGTCGTGTTCATAAAAATACCACCAATTATCACGGGCAGCAATTTCATTTATTCGTGCGCGCTCCGACATGGTTTTGAGCGGTTCTATATCATAAGCCATCACAAAATGCGGCTTAAGATGTGCGCTTGAGGGAAACAAATCAGCTCCATAAAAAAGTTTTTTTCCATCGGGGAAACAAATCAAGGGAGCTATCATACCATGGGTATGACCATAAAAAACATGGATTTCAATTACCCCTGCAATCGTATCTCCTTGCTCAAGAAAACTGATTTTACCGGCATCAAACAATGGCTCAAAATTCTCTTTCAAGAAAGAAGCTTTCTCTCTCGGATTGGGATTCATAGCCGTATCCCATTGTGATTTATGCACATAATAGTGGGCATTCGCAAACGTTGGAACCAATACGCCAAGTTTATTGGTAACAGCACCTCCGCAATGGTCAAAATGAAGGTGCGTTAAAAGAACATCTGTAATGTCTTCGGGCTCTAACCCTTCCGTTTTTAATGAAGACAATAGAGATTGGGATCCATTGAGATCATAATGCGAAAAAAACGATTCGCTTTGTTTGTCACCTATGCCCGTATCAATTAAGATATTCCTATCCTCCGTTTGTACCAGCAAACAACGCATTGCCCAATTGCATAAATTATTAGAATCGGCCGGATTGAGTTTATTCCACAATTGTTTAGGAACTACTCCAAACATAGCACCACCATCGAGCTTGAAATTACCCGTGTGGATAGTTCGCACTTTCATCTTAGAATTCTCCATAAACATCTGTTAGGGCTTCGTATCCTGTTTCTGTAATGAGCACGGTATGCTCGAATTGGGCACTTAACCGTCCATCGATTGTTCTAGCAGTCCAACCGTCTTTTCTATCTATTTTACACCGCGCCTTACCTGCATTAATCATAGGCTCGATGGTGAAAATCATACCTGGCTTTAAAATGGGACCCGTTCCCCTGTCAGCAATATGTTGTACATCAGGCGACTCATGAAATTTCAGACCAACACCATGTCCACAGAATTCAAATACCACACTGTATCCATTGGCATGGGCATGCTTTGAAATAGCGGCTCCAACATTGCCTAAATTAGCTCCTGGTTTGCACTCTAGCATTCCTAAACGCAAACACTCTTTCGTAGTAAGCACCAATTTCTTGGCATACTCTGAGGGTTCCCCTACAAAATACATTTTACACGTATCACCGAAATACCCATCTAAAATAGTGGTTACATCAATATTTACGATATCTCCAAGTTGTAAAACGGTGTCGTTAGGAACACCATGACAAACCACATCGTTAGGTGAAATACAGGATGCATGCTTGAAACCACGATATCCTTTTGTTGCGGGTAATGCCCCATTATCGCGAACAAACTTCTCGATTAATGCATCCAATTCACGCGTTTTCACCCCAGGTTTTACAAAGGGTTCTATATATTTAAGAGTCTTCGCAGCTAATTGAGAGCTTTTACGAATACCTTCAATTTGTTTTGGGGTTTTTATTACGATTGCCAACGGTTTTGATTTTAATAAGTTTAAAATGTATTTAAGCTACTACGCATCCAAGGAAATCGCTTGAATTATGTC
>JBIKIM010000020.1:0-8844 GCA_044361605.1 Bacteroidia bacterium
GAAGAATTATTGGGGACGTTTATCTTTAATGATAATTTCTTCTTTGGCCTTGTTTTTCATGTTTCATTATTTCATGAATCAGAAGTTAGAAGAAAACCTTTCCAAGTTTTATCGGGTTGAATATTACCAAAATGCCGTTCAAAAAGACCCTCAAGATCAGCATTTAAAACAAAATTACGTTCTAGCGAAGTCGCATTTTGAAGCGTCAGTGCCCTATTTAAGTGCCTACAAAACAAAAGGGGGTGAATTTGTGGTGAATGAGATCATGGCCAATGTCGATGTATCGGATGTTCAAATCAATAAGCAGCGCGAAATAGCGGAACGTTATCTACGGTATGAACAACTGAAGAAAAATGCCTATTTTGATAAAAAGGAGCAGGCAGCATTGGATATGGCCGATGCGAAATTGGCGAAGGCCGCTGTATGGTTTGAGCATATGGATTCCCTCGGACAGGAAAAAACGGCTTTAGAGGTAGCGGCTATTTTGGACTTGGGAGATGAACAAACCAAGAAGTTCCTAAAAAAATATCAAATCGATGTAGCGGCTTCGCTCCGTAAGGATTTAGACAAAGCCGATAATCGCATGCTAACCAATATGATGATGGCGGTATTTTTCGTTTTTGCCTTGGTGTATTTTTGGGTTGAAAAAGTGAGAAACCCCACCGCAGCACGGATGCAGAACATGTTTAAAAAGCTGCAATTGATTTCGTCGGCGGCCTTTAGTCTAGGCCACGGTGGCAGCGATGCCCAAAAAGTTATGGGTATTATAGGTGCGGCTATGATCGCCAACGGTGACATCATAGATTTCAAGGAAATTCCTAATTGGGTGCCCCTGTCATGCTATGCCGCCATTGCTCTGGGAACACTTAGCGGTGGCTGGAAAATCGTTAAAACTATGGGAACCCGTATTACTAAAGTTACCCCTTTAGAAGGGGTGGGGGCCGAAACCGCTGGAGCGATTACCTTGTTTCTTACTGCCCAAATGGGGATTCCCGTGAGTACCACGCATACCATAACCGGTTCTATTATAGGCGTGGGTGCCACCAAACGGTTAAGCGCAGTGCGTTGGGGCGTTACACGTAGTTTGTTGTTCGCTTGGATCGTTACGATACCCGTATCGGCTTTAGTAGCCGGATTGATTTACTTAGTCGTGCGATAGGCAAGTAAGTGGAGTATTAAATCCTAAGCGATTGTGTGCGCTCTCTAAACAAATTATTTGGAGGCTTTTTTGTCATCCAATCTATTGAATTACAAACACTAATCAACAACATAACAAGCGTGTAATGCCTATCAGCGCTCATTTTTTTGTGATTTTATGCGCTTTATTTGGAATTAATCTAAATTGAGTTTAGATTTGCTCTTAAATAGAACCAATCTAAATAAGAGTATGAAGTTCCCAATTTTAGCGATCTCACTGACCTTAAGTCTTTTATGTGCTCCTTTTGCAGCAGCTCAATCGCTCAAAATTTCCGGAGATACCGCCAACGGCACGTCTATTGCTCCGGTAGAAATGGAATCGGTTACGATTTTGGCGCCTCGCAAAGATGTGGGTCAAATTGCCCACTTAAGCGGTTCGGAAATATTACTTCGTGAGCATGAGTTAAAGCGCTTCGACCAAGTTGATGGGAATCAGATTTTGCAAACATTGCCTGGCGTTTATACGCAACAAGAAGACGGTTGGGGATTGCGCTTAAACGTCGGATTGCGAGGCACAGGTGTGTTGCGCTCCAGTCGCGTTACGTTAATGGAAGACGGTGTATTGACCGCTCCCGCTCCGTATTCCTCGCCCGCGGCGTACTACACGCCCGCTATGTGGAAATATCAAAATATCGAAATCTTAATGGGTTCGGCGCAACTTATCGCCGGTCCGCAAACCACCGGTGGGGCCATTAATATGATTACACCCGTTTTAGATGAGAAAAACGACCTTCGGATTTCTTCTGCTTGGGGAAATTTTGGTCAGAACAGGCATGCCGTTATAGGTGAGTATAAAATTGCCCGAAAAACCTCATTGGGTTTCGCGTTCAATCAAAGTGGTGCACAGGGTTTTAAGGAATTTGGAGGCAAGGCAGCGGGTGGATATTTACTGCGCGACGGTTACCTCAAGCTCGGACATCATTTAGACGATAAAGACCGGCACCATTTGGAGTTGGTTATTGGGGGAACCCAAGAACGATCCAATCAAACCTATTTAGGATTGGGTCTTATGGATGCACAAACCCAGCCCCAAAAACAATATTTAGGCGCTATGAACGACAGTATGTTCATGGATCGATTAATGGGTCGTGTGGCGTATACATTGAACTTGAAAAAGGGGTGGTTTCGTGCGGATGTATACCGTCATCGGATTAATCGCAATTGGTATAAACTCGACAAAGTAAATGCGGGCGCTGGGTCTATCGGAATTGCCGATATTTTGCTCAATCCAACCCGTTATGCACGCGAATTTGCTGCGATTGACGGTCGTGGTGCAGATACGGCAATCGCCGATATCAAAGCCAATAATAGAGAATATTACAGTCAGGGCATCCAACTGCGCGGTTTATGGACTCAAAATTGGTCTCTAACTAAAATAACCCATGAAGCCGGTTTACGCATACATGGTGATGGGGAAGACCGTTTTCAGTGGACGGATAAATTCTCTATGGGGGAAACCTTACAACTTCGTTCTTACGGCGCCAAAGGGGCTGCAGGAAATAGAATCGATTGGGCAGCGGCGCAGAGTACGTATTACCGCGCTACCGCAAGTTATTTGGGATGGACGTTTCAGGCAGGTTTACGTGGGGAACAAATTCAAGCATTTCGTGCAGAATTTGGTGCGAACAATCCCAATCGGAACGAAAACGAAATGGAAGTTCGGAGCAACCGTACCCAAGTATTATTGCCTGGGGCTTCCGTGAATAAGTCAATGGGCTCTTGGCTAGCCTTTATGGGTATCCACAAAGGATTTACCCCTGCAGGTTCCAAAGAAGGTGTTTTACCCGAAAGCAGTACGAACAGCGAATTGGGCATCAAGCATGCGCGTTTGCCCTTACAAGTTACCGCCTTTCACAGTCGGTACGAACGACTTTTAGGTTCGGATATGGCGGCATCGGGTGGAACTGGAACGGGCGACATGTTTAACGGGGGTGCAGCTTTAGTACAGGGCTTGGAAGTGCGTTTGGGTTATCGTTGGAACGGCTTTGAATTCAGTACCAACGCTACGTTTACCGATGCGCGATTCACCGATTCCTTCAAAAGCGATTTTGAAGAATGGAGTTCGGTTCGTATTAATGACGCTTTACCTTATGTTCCGCAATGGCAAGGGGGTGTGATCGCAGGTTATTCGTATAAGGGATATGAAATATTTGTTCAAAGTGTGTTTCAATCCGAAAGAAGGTCTATCGCCGGTTCAGGTCCGCAAGACCTACCCGCGGCTTGGGTGCATAATGCGGGAACGTCGTATACGCATCAAAATTGGACCTTCAAGTTGAGTGTTCAGAACGTTGGTAACAGTCAGCACATTGTAGCGGCAAGACCGGCGGGATACCGGATGTACGCCCCTCGAATGGTATTGGCTACACTGATTTGGTCGCTGTAAAGCGTATGCGCTTAAATTCTTAGGGAATTTTCAGACCAACTTTGTATGAATTGGGGTATCCAAACCCCTGTTTATTCGTGCGTATAAAACAAAAAGGGCCGCAAACCTGATGGTTGCGGCCCTTTTAGAAAGTCAAAAAGAATTACTTCTTTTTGGCGTTTATGTCGGTAGTAAACTTAACTGTTACAGGTATGGGTAATCCTAAATCCAAACTTTCGTACATGGGTTTGCCTTTAAGCATCACATTGTTACCACTAAAGGTTACCGTAAACTCTTCGAAGTCGACCATATTGCCTTTTTCTTCGTAAAGCTTCAATATCGGTGCTGTGTAGGTGTAGAAAGTAGTGTCCGATTCGGTTTCACCTTCAAACGTTTCCGAAGTTATCACATCGCCGTTAGCTCTAAAATCAAAAACCATTTCATCAGCGGCGAAGTTTTCAATAATCGTAGTATCTATTAGCATACCACCGGTCATACTGTCTTGAACGCGGATTGTGTAATCCGATACTTCCCATTTGGCCACGATAGGACTTACGGTTGGTTGGTCGTTTGCGGGCTCGTCAGGGGTACACGCAGAGAAGCCCAAGGCGACTACTGCGGCAAATCCGAATAAATATTTTTTCATTTTCGTTTGTTTTTCAAGGCGAATATACAATAAAACATTACATCGGTATATAATTAACGACCGGCGTTCGCAAGGTCAAGTCCGTTTAGGAAGGTATTGGCATTGTTCATATGCGCAATTTTTTTCTCTTCCGACATTTTATCGTAGGTCATAACCATCATGCCCAATCGCGGATTTTGCTGAAAAAACTGTCGGTGTTCGTTAATAAACCGCCAATACAATCCATCCCAAATTTCTTGCCAAGGTTCTTTTTTCTTTGGGAAATCTGACATTTTTGTGATATAATTAGACCCAGATAAATAGGGTTTGGTGGTAATAATGCCCCCATCGGCAAACTGCGACATTCCATAAATATTAGGAACCATTACCCAATCGTAGGCATCAATGAACAGCTCCATAAACCAGCGATACACCTCATCGGGGTGAAATTCGCACAACAAGAAAAAATTCCCCAAAACCATAAGCCTTTCAATGTGATGCGCATAACCTGTCTGAAGTACTTTTTTTATTACAATATCGACCGGTTCGATTCCTGTGGTGCCATCGTAAAAGGATGCGGGTATTTTACGTTTGAAATTCCAAAAGTTGGAGCACCGTTGTTTTCGGCCTTCTCGATGATAAACAAGACGCATAAATTCGCGCCAACCAATGATTTGGCGGATAAATCCTTCTGTAGAATTTAGGGGAATTTGGTGGGTTTCGGCAAATTCGAGCGTATGTTGAACCACATAATCCGGATTTAGAAGTCCGATATTCATGGCCGGTGTTAGCACGGAATGATACAGGAAGTGTTCGGATGGATTTTTCCCGAAGGAATCTTCATAATCCCCAAAGAGATTGAAGCGTTGCGAAAGGAATTCGTCTAAGGCAATTTTGGCTTCAGAGGTCGTGCTGGGATAAAAATATTGGTTCGATTCAAAATGGCTGAGGGTTCCAAATGAATGCGGGAAATGGCTGTTTATATGGGATTTAGCCGATTCGAAATCGGCGGTGATGGGTGCTAAGGTTATTTTTGGGAAGGTGTGATTTTTGGGATACGACTTTCGGTTGTCGGAGTCGTACGTTAATTTCCCCCCGAGAGGTTTTTGATTTTCGTCTAATAATAGGTTTAAACGTTTACGCTGGAAGGCATAAAAGTCGGTTTGGAAGTATCGTTTTTTTTGGTCAAAAAATTGATAACCTAAATCTATGGGGGTTAAAAAATTCGGATTGGCGTACACTTTTAAATCTGTGGAGCTGCCTATCAGTCCGGCTTTTATGTGTCGACTCAACCAATCGTCTTCGGGTTCTACGATATGGATTTCTTGGTACTGAGTACTAAGTTCGGTGATTAGTTTTTCTGCGTGGCATAGCGGCGATTGGGCATTGATATAGCGCACCGCAATACCTTTTTGCATCAACATTTCGGCATAGCGCATCATAGAAAGGCGGTGGTAAACAAGTTTGGCCACATGGAAGTGATACTGATTAAAAATCAGGTCGCTTTCTACTAAAACTACATTGGGAACGGCTTCAATTGCGGGGTGCAACTCGAATAACTGATGGGGGAAAACGACGCTTACTTTATTCACTTAATAGAAACAATTCAACTAGAAAAAGTGTTGTATTATCATAAAATTATTATGTGTTTTTTTTAGCGCTTGGTCGACTCATAAAATAATTAGTTTCAAATTAGATGTAAATTGCGGGTTGGAATGAAAAAGTACCTTTTGAGTTTGTGGTTAATGAGCACCATAGTGTCGTTGGCCGGGCAGGGTGGGAATATGCGTTTTGGCATAGAAGGTCGAATTGCAAATGCCACGGGAATAGGAATTGAAGGTGCGAAAATAGAGGTGCATATCTTGCCCGCTGATAGTGCGAATTTGGTTTCCAATAATACGCGTTTAAGGCAATGGTTGGCAGGGAAAACGGATGAGATTTATGCCACAGAAACCAATAGTGAGGGTCTTTTTAGTGGGGTTTTATCACGCGAGGTATTTCAAGCCTTACGGGCCAAAGGTATTAGCTTTCGAGAGGCTCTTATAATAGTCAAAGCAGACGCAACCGGCTATGAAATGGCTGTGAATTTGGTAAAGCCAGAAATGCAACGCACGGAATCTGGAATGACAATATCCCTTGGTTTAACTACGTTGTTACGGGCAGAAGAACGTATGGATGCGGTTGAAATTCGGACCAAGGCCATCGAAATGAAAGGCGATACAGCCGAAATGAACGCAAGTAATTATAAGGTAAATCCCGATGCCAGCGCAGAAGATTTAGTCCGAAAATTGCCAGGCGTTACCCAAAGAAATGGAGAAATAGAAGCGCAAGGAGAAAAGGTGGTTCGGGTGCTCGTTGACGGGAAACCGTATTTCGGGGAAGATCCCAAAGCAGCTTTGAAAAATGTTCCTGCCGATGCCATTTCCAAAATACAAGTATATGATGCCAGAACTGCGCAAAGTCAATTTACGGGTTTTGACGATGGGAATACCACCAAAACCATGAATATCATTACCAAATCCGGATTTAAAAACGGACAGTTTGGCAAGTTTTATGGGGGCTTGGGGCGTTCCATTGATGGAACGGGTGATTTGAATAAATACAAAACGGGTGCGAATTATAATAAATTTAACGGCGATCGACGGTTTTCGATTCTCTTACAGTCAAATAATATAAACGAACAGAATTTTGCCTTTGAAGATGTTTCGGGGTTCTTTCGTGGCGGCGATTTTGGAAAGCGCGGAATGGGGGATTTTTCCGTTTCTGGAAACGAAGGAATTACCCAGTCTAGTTTGTTTGGTTTGAATTATTCAGATAAATGGGGCAAAAAGTGGGATGTAAGTGGCAGCTATTTTTTCAGTGACGCAAACAATACCAATAAAAGTCAAATCGATCGGGTGTTTATAACCGGAGGTGAAGCGGGAGATTTAGGCTTGCGTTATACCGAACAGGCCGAACAATCCAATCAAAACCAGCAGCATCGATTCAGTTCGCGTTTGGAATGGAATATTGATACTAACGATCGCATTATTATGCAACCGCGATTGACATTTCAAAATACGGCTCAAGATTTACCTACTCGGGGAATCTCCCAAATAGCCGATTACACCGAGATTATAAGCCTCATGAATAACTTGTTTACGAATAAAACCAATTCGGTGAACGGGGCGTTTGAGGTAAATTGGTTGCATGCTTTTGACAAACGAGGTCGTTCTTTGGCTATTGAATTAATCCCCAGTTATAACGCCAGTGCCGGTCGCAGCAGTTTGGATAATCGTTTTTACCGGTCGTTAGATACGAGTATACGCAAACAGGAAACCCGATTGGATCAAGGTGTTTATGCCTTGGCTACTAAAGTGGAATTTACAGAGCCTTTAGATTCATTTAATAGTGTATTGTTTACCTATGAAACCAATTTCAATCAGAACGCCAGCGATCGTTTGAATTATATTCCCAATTTAGATGGTGCGTTTACCCAAATGGATACGTTGTTGTCTAGTCAGTTCGAAAACGGATACAGCCGCCATGCGGGTGGCATGCGCTTCCAACGCATTAAAAAAGGCATTACCTTAATAGCAGGTTTAGATGCACAATTAGCGCGATTAGAAGGAACCCAAACGTTTCCGGTTTCTGCTGATTTAAATCGTCGTTTTTTCTCAATTTTGCCTCAGCTTACCTTGCGAAGCGGAACCAAGGGGGCGAATGGAATTCGTGTATTCTACCGCACATCTAATAACGCGCCGTCGGTAACCCAATTACAAGATGTCATCAACAATTCCAATCCCTTGCAATTAACCTCGGGGAATGCCAATTTGGTTCAAGATTATCAGCACCGCTTATTTTCGAGGTATTTTAATATGGACGCGAAATCCGGGCGGATGTTTTTTGCTTTTATACGGGGTACCGCTTCCATGAATGCATTAACCACGCTTACCCAAATTGCCAGTTCAGGGGGTGGGGGTATTTTGGTTCCCACAGGAGATTCGGTGTATTTGTTGCGTCCGGGAACTCAGCTATCTAAGCCTGTCAATATCGATGGCGCATTTACAATTGGCAGTCGTTTGAATTGGTCAAGACCAGTTATGAAAGGAAAATTGAATGTAAATGTTGGTGTTTCTTTGGATTACCGTGAAACGCCTAGCTTAATTCAAATTGATTTTGGTCCTCAGATGCGCAATACCAGTAAGAACCCAGGTCTTACCTTTGATTTGGGATTGGGATCTAACATCAGCGAGCAATTGGATTTTAATATCACCAGCGCAACGGCCTACAATCAAGTGCTGAATACCTTGCAAAGCAGTTTGAATCAAACGTACTGGATACAGCGAACAGGGTTACAGGTAAATTGGATGCCCGGTGGCAAATGGGTTATTAATTCAGACATCAATCACCAATTATTTACGGGTTTTCAGGCTGATTTTGATCAGAGCATTTATTTATGGAATGCAGGATTGGGTCGTAAGTTTGGTAAGAAAAACGAATGGGACTTTAGGGTGCAATTGTACGATATCTTAAATCAAAATAGAAGTGTAGCACGAAATGTTAACGAAACGTTTTTCGAAGATGTTAGAACCACGGTGTTAACCCGGTATGTTATGGTACAAATGACCTATAATTTGCGCGCTTTTAAAGGCAAATCAGAGGATCAAGAAAGTAATGA
>JBIKIM010000021.1:0-8803 GCA_044361605.1 Bacteroidia bacterium
GGTAGTATTGACTAGCAAACCCGAAGTTGGATTGAATTGGGCATAATAATCTTCTGCCCCAACTCCAGAACGTGTCATACTCGCCAAATCAATAGGCCGGTAATTACCTGTACTCCCGATATGCCATGTAAAGAAGGGGCTTACATTAGAACTGTACTGAAACGAATACCCACCCACGATATAGGACAATGCCGAACCTTTAACTTGTTTGGCTCCATCTAATAAACGCAATTTAGCGGTAGTATTATTGGCTGATATGTTACCACTGTCTAGATATAAAGTCTTTGAAATATCCAATTGTCCGTTTAAATTGCCATCGAGGGTTAAAAGAATCGAACGCTGACGCATTTTTAAGATTCCTAATTTTACTATTCCATTCAACTCGAAGGTTAACGATTTATCAATGGCGATGGAGTCGGCAGAATAATCACCAGCTTCAATAAAAATTTTATCGTTAGCCACTATTCCAAGGGTCATTGCGTATTCAATCGTTTTTACAGGAAACCCTATAAGACCACTATTGGTATTACTCCCGGTGCTCGCATTAACATAATAATCAACGGCTGATACGGTAGATACATTAAACAGGAAGGTAAAAAAGAGGGCGATCAACCCGCAGGATTTAAATTTCATCATAACTTTTATAATTATATCATAGACGTAAAAACGCACCAAAAGGTGGTGCGTTTAAAAAATTTCTTTAGAAGGGCAGGTCGTCTGCCCCATCAGAAGAGCCAGAATTAGACGCAAATGGATCGTCCATTTGACCGGTATTGGCAAAAGGATCTCCACCAACCGTAGCCTGTGCAGGCGATCCTGAACCCGCTGCTGGAGCACCCGGACGTTCTACTTTCCATGCTTTCACGTCGGTATACCAGCGGCCATTGTATTCTCTGCTTTCGAGATCGATACCAATATTGATAAATTCTCCATTTTGGATGTTGAATTGACCAATTTTTGCACCCCAAATATTGAAACACACCTTTTTAGGGTATTGTCCAGGAATTTCGAGCACATAATCTTGCTTTTCCCAAGTTCCGTTTTTGCCCTCTCCCGTTTGTTTTTCTAAAATTTGTACAATTTTTCCTGATAACTCCATGAAACAAAATTAAACATAAACCTCGAAAGAAAGAAATGTTACAAAAAAACCTTACTTGGGAAGACTCAACTTGAGCGTATGGCATCTACCGGATTCAATCTTGCCGCGCTCCGCGCCGGAATTATCCCAGCCACAAGCCCCACAATTACAGACGTTACCACGCCCAAAAGGGTATCACTGGGACTCAAAGCCAATACCACATCGTTGCCAAATTGCTGTTGCACAACCATACCAAGCAACCACAGTACCATTTGAACGGCCAATAAACCAATAATACCTCCTGCAATACTGAGCCAAATACTTTCCATCAAAAACTGTGCACTGATGGCTATATTCTTTGCGCCTAATGCTTTTTGAATTCCAATTTCACGGGTGCGTTCCTTTACAGAAACGAACATAATATTAGCCACACCAAAACAACCAACCACCATCGCAAATCCGCCTATAATGACACCAATCTTCCGAATTTGTATAAACAAGGAACTGATGGCCTCTGTAATCATAGACATTTTATTAACGGCAAAATCATCACTTTCCTGGGGCTTTAAACGGCGTATTTGACGCATCAATCTGCGCGCTTCAAACTGCACCTCCTCCAGCGGCACACCCGGTGCTGCTTTCAACAAAATTTGTGCGTCACTTGCATTCTGAAACGAAATAAGATTTTTACCCCACTGATCCGACACATAAACCACATTATCGGCACTCGCACCAATCATATTGCTCCCTTGAAACTCACAAACACCTACCACCACGACTTCCTTATTCTTAATGCGCAAGGTTCTACCCACCGCTTGCGGCGTTCCAAATAAGGCCAACGACAGGGTGTTACCGATTACGGCTACTGCCCTTCCCGCGCGAACTTCTTCTTCGGTAAAAAAACGTCCAAACTCAATATCTATAGGCTGTACCTCCGGAAAATGATAGGATATACAATTTACCATTATCCCTTTTGCATTTTTATCTCCCGCTTGTAAATCGAAGTTTGATTTGAATATATACGCAGTAGTGCTAACCAACTTAGGGGCAATTTTCCGACTCAGAAAACGGGCGTCTTCCGGACTCGATTGCGGTCTTTTGAGGTACGTCCACCAAGGATAATTATTCCCAAAATCATCCCAAGGCCATTTTTGCACAAACACCACATCGGATCCCAATTTATTAAACTGATTGTTCAAACTTGTTTCTAACGAATGCACCAACGCATAAACCGAAACCACACAAAATATACCGATACTAATTCCCAAAACAGATAAAAAACTGCGCAATTTATTAAGTCGCACCGATTGATACGACATTCGCAATGTTTCTCGAATTAATACGCGGGTATTCACAAATACAAAGATACGTTTTTTAAAAGCCCACTGCGTTTAATGGCCAAAGACGAGGAAATATTGGACCAATAAATCCCCATTTTTTTATCAGGGGAAGCTATTTCTTGGCCCGTTTTTTAAAGGTATCAAATTCCCGGCGGTACAGAACGCCGGTTCCTAAGGTATTGCCCGAAACCCCGTTGGTGGTAGTGGCACTGTTTTGCTGTAGGATAAGGTTATTGGAACGCGAAAATGCTTTCAATCGCCAATTCTCATCTCGCGTTTTGTATTCCAAATTGAAATTTAGGGGAACCGCAACGCTATTCACCAAAACTGCCACGGTGGGATCGTAATTTAAATCAAGCCGTAAACGCTCCGACAAGAACCACTCGCTATTTACAAATAATTGGGTATTACTATTGCCGGTGGCATTGCGCACGTCATCGATATTCACTTGTATTCGGGTTGGAATTCCATATTTCGAAAACAAATCATTGACCACACTACTGGCGAGTGTTGATATGCTATTGCCAGCAAAACCCGCACTGCTAAATGAACTCGCACTTGGCGCCGATGAACCTGTAATGGCTGGAGGTAAAAAATTGCCAAATAGCAATAAGGCTATCGATTGTCGCATGGTTTCATCTTTATTAGCCCTAATACGCTGCAAGACACTATTTATTTCAGAGCCGGTTGCGCCTGTTATGGAACTTAAATCTGGGGCTTGTAAATCGAAGGAAATAGTCGGTGAAAACAAGTTGCCTTTCATACTTAAGACGCTTACGAAGGTGGTTGTTGGATAGGTTGCCCCAGCACTTGCGGATGAGACCATGAGCGTTGAGGGGGATATTTTCTTCTCGAAAGAGCCACTGATATCTACTTCGGCATTGTAAGGATCTCCATCCCAACGGATACTTCCGCCTTTTTTCACCTGAATTTTCTTCAATAAATTAACCCCTGGCAATGAAAACGCATATTCCCCTTTATCGATCAAAAAACGGCCATATAGGTACAGTTTTTCATCGCGGCCGTATACCAATCGAATCCCCCCATTGCCGTACCCTTTAATAATGTCGCCCAAACGTTTGTCTATTACAAATTGCACTTCTGCTTGGGGCGTGGCTGTAATATTTAGCTTTATTTGACCAATCGCATCGGATTCTACCAAAGGCGCTTTATCGCCTCCTTTCTCTTTTTTAGTATCGGCCTTTTTATTGACAAACATGATTGAACCCACTACCCTGTTTTCTTCCACTTCAGGGAATTGTATCGCCACCTTGGTTTTTTCTCGTGTAACCAAATCAATGTCCATATCAATCTCTGTAAACAATCCATAAATATGCGCCTTCCCATCGGCCCAAGCATTGCCATAAAACTGATTATTCATTTCTTCGGTGGTGGCCAATACCCGCATATTTTTAATACTGTCCAGTTTTAAGTCTATAGCAAAATCTTTATAGTTATCGTGTGATATTGCCAAGCGCATCCAAGCAAAATTACCCGTGGTTGGATCCGTGAATTTTAGTGGGCGAAAGGTCGACAGACCGTCTTCTGTAATTTTGAAAGTTCCTCCCATTTTATATTGCGTTCCTAAATAATCAACGCCTATTTTAAACTCATTGGTTCGGAGTAATCCTTGTGTTTTAGGTTTGTATAAAGAGCCTGTTAAACGTATATCGGCTCCAAACGTGCCTTTTTCGATCCGCACCACTCCGTCAAGAAACGGCTTAAGAAAATCGAGTCGGGAACCGTTCGGGATATTTCCCAAAACATTAATTTGAGGATCTCGACCTTTTTGAAACAATACATCCCCGCCAAAGGTTGTATTGGCTAAAGGTCCGGATCGCACATCAGCTTCGAGACGAACTCGGCCTTGCGATTGTGTTTGCTTGAGTGCCACATTGATACTTCCAAAAGGCTCACTCATATAGGTGAGTTTGTTGATTCCCAATGAGCCAAAAAATTGCATATCGCCACGAACGGCACAAAGCGAAATAGTACCATTGGATCTAAATTTTAAACTATCAAAACTATTACTTGGGAAAAATGGGGCTAAAACTTTGGGCGTAAAGTTGCCAAACTCAATATTCAAGGTATCTTGGTTAGACGCGCTGATATCTCCAGAAATCTCTAAAAAGTGACCGGCATCCGCGAGGTAAAAATCATTCACTTCCCACTTATCGGTCATAAAAGAAATACGCGCTTGCCGATCTAATTTCCATACTTGATTTATAATTTTAAACTCTGTTTCTTTAAAGTACAAATTGGTGGATTCGGCATTAATGGCGCCATTTCCTTTTAGAGAAAGCGAATAACGGTCTGATTTATCGTGTAGTTTGGTTGCGATCTGAAATCCCCCATTAGCAACCTCCACCGCAAGGGCAAACGTATCGTATAGGGTGTTTTCTACAAGAATATAATTGGTTTTAAATTGCGTTTTTACAAACCCATTCTTTCTGGGCTTTTCCATAGTAAATAAAGCCTTCTCCATATATATTCGGCCATATTCGAGTGAAAAAGGGCCCATTTGAAGATCGAACGTATTTTGATTGGCAAAATAATGCCCACTTACATGCAAAGGTCCCAAATACAACCCTGGGATTACGAACTCTTCAATCCACGCGGTTTGCGGCACCGTAATGTCTATGTATACCGAATCGTTGATGGATTGTCGCACCGGTGGAAATCGTTCTGGGGCTATGCTATTGGCGACTTGTTTGATCCACAATTCAATATTCGACAACTGCAGCGGGCCAGTAATGCTGCCGTCGATCCAATCGCCTTTGAATCCCAACAAATCTTTATCGGGACGTGTAATAATTTGATGTTGCAGTTGAAATTCGGTTTTCCCTCGGTCAAAACGGGCAAAATCGACACTTAAGGAACCGCGATAGTCGTCGATATTTTTTCCCACCAGATTGAGATTCACTTCGCCACTAATTTGATGTCTGATGGTATCGAGTCCCAAACCAAAAAGATCTATTTTCGCAATTTTACCCTTCACATTTAAGGTCCGATTGCTTTGATAAATATCGCTAAGATCTACTTGCAAGCCCAATCTCAGCTTATCATTTTCTGCCTGAATATCGGTCCAAATATCTCCATTTACCGCATTTCCTTTGATTGTAATTCGATCTACAAATTTCTGATTGAAGTACGCTGAAAGTTCGCGAAATTCAAACTGCGCATTTAGAGCCGAATCGAATCGATCGCCGTGAATTTCAATTGCGCCACTAATCCGATCTAGTGCCTGCGCGGTATCGCTCCAAATTTGACTGCGTAATTGCGTAATGGTACCTTTACAGTTAAAGGGCATAAGGGGATTGGCTTGATCGTAACGAACATCAAAAAGTCCGGAGAATGTGCCTGCTTCGGTGGCTATGGTGCCATTCTGACTGTATTTTCCACCGGGTAATTCGCAATTCATTTTTACGTTAACATCTCCAAAAGGCAGCAAAGCCGTTCGCCAAGATTCCCCCTGAAAAAGTTCTTGTAAATCGGTTTGTGCTATTTTAGATTGGTCGAACTGTATGTACTGAACGTAACGATCTAAATTGGGTAAGCCTTGAATTTGGTACGCCATTTTTAATCGGGTTCCGTTTTGCGTTGTAGCCGAAAATCTACTGACTTTCAGGTTTGAAAGAGGCCCTTGCATTTGTGCATTAACGGCTAAAGAAAGGCTATGCGTTTTGAGGTAGGGGGCGTAAACGCCTAAATCTCGGAGGCGTATTGGGGAATTGACCAAATTCAAACGGAATATAAAACGGTCGAAATAAGTTCCCTTACGGGCAAGATCTTCGGTGATGGAAAAACTTCCTTTTATGATACTTTCGCCGGTTTCGATGTGCAACTTTGGCATGCTAATATCGGACCCTACGATACGGAGCGGTCCGTTGAGCTCGTTTATGGCAAAACCGCTTCTGTCGAGGGCATTGAATTTTTTTATGTTAAAATAAAGGGAGCCGTCGTAGTGGTAAATTCCAGTATCTATTTGGGCGTTGATGGCGTTGTATCGCAAATAACTGGGATTGAATTCTTCAGGAATGGATTGCGTGTAGGCCTTTTCCCCATCAAAAAAAACGAAGCCGCCTTTTTGGATTTTAATCCCAAAAAAGTTTAATTTTAAGGGCCTTGAAGCGGTAGAATCATCGGGCAAGCGGGCAAATATTTCTTCATAATTCAACAAAGAATCGGATGTATAATAACCCATTTTTACGAGGGGTTTAAACAAAACGATTTTGTTAAAATTAAACGCATTTCTGGAGATGTTCCAATCGCCGAGCTGAAAATCAATCGTATGCAAGTAAAGAAAGGTATCTTGGTGTAAATCGCGCATTAAAACCCCTTCGAGGTGAAAATTGCGTAAAAAATCGATTTCGACGGCTTTAACTTGAACGGCTACCCCAAGTTGTTCCTGTAATTGGGTGGCGACATATTGAGCCAATTGGGTTTGAACCCATTTATTTCGGGTGAGAACGGCCAAAACGCTCGAAAAGAACACCACAAAAAGCAGTATTCTGAGCAGAATCTTCCGTATTTTTGAACGTTCTCTTATCAAAACAAACAAAGGTAGCCTTTCTAAACTATGAGCAATCCACCCCTATCGGCCAACTCCACTATATTGGGCATAGAGAGCAGCTGCGACGATACCTCGGCGGCTTTGCTTATTAACGGCAACATAGCAGCGAATATTACGGCTTCGCAAGATGTTCATCGAAAATATGGAGGTGTTGTGCCCGAACTGGCTTCGCGAGCCCACCAAAGTCACATTATTCCCGTTATACAAACTGCCCTCGACACCGCGGGGATAACCATACATCAAATTGATGCCATTGCCGTTACGCAGGGACCAGGATTAATGGGGTCCTTAATTGTGGGGGTTAATACCGCCAAAGGATTGAGTTTGGCATTGAATAAACCCTTGATTGGCGTGAACCATTTACATGCCCATATTGCCGCCTTATATATTGAAAACGACGTAGTTTTTCCGATGCTATGTTTATTGGTGAGCGGCGGACATACGCAACTGATTTGGGCTGAAGCCCCTGGTAATTATTCCCTCATCGGTCAAACCATCGACGATGCCGTAGGCGAGGCCTTCGATAAAGGGTCTAAAATAATGGGAATGGGCTATCCTGGAGGTCCAGAAATTGCGCGCTGGGCGGAAACCGGTAACGATCAATTTCAAAAATTCCCCGACAGTCTAACCGAATCCCTCGATTTCTCTTTTTCGGGTATCAAAACTTCTCTACTTTATTTTTTGCAGAAATCGCAACAGCGCGATCCTGAGTTCTTAGCTACGCACCGCGCCGATGTGTGTGCCTCCTATCAAAAAGCATTGATCGACATGCTTTTAAAACGCGTAAAAAAGGCACTAAAAGAGAATCCCGCCGCATCAATTGGTTTGATTGGCGGCGTTTCTGCAAATCGTTTGTTGCGCAGTGAATTCGCCGCTTTGGGTCAAACGCATCAGATCCCTACCTATATTCCCTCTTTTGAATATTGCACCGATAATGCCGCGATGATTGCTCAGGCTGGACTTTACCTCGGACAACAAGCGCAATATATGAGTATGGGCGCGTTGCCTTATACTCGTGCCTAATATGTAACTTTGAATTATGTTGATTCCATTGGCAGCGGAAATTGAAAAAGGCAATGAGCTTCACATTGCCCGAGCCTTGTCGTGGGCAGAAAATCAACATCCCGAAATACATTCCTTACTTAAAAAACTTAACGGGAAGTCTCACATTATAGGGATCACCGGACCTCCAGGTGCGGGAAAAAGCACCCTGGTCAATGCACTCGTTACGCATTGGCGTTCCCAACAAAAACGCGTGGCCATTTTGGCCGTTGATCCCAGTTCGGCATTCAATTTTGGATCACTTTTGGGAGATCGTCTGCGCATGCAAACCCTATTTTTAAATGAAGGCGTTTTTATTCGCAGCGTATCATCGCGCGGATCTCTTGGCGGTTTATCGGCCCATATTATTGAAATGATTCATGTGCTGAAACACGCCCCTTACGATTATATATTGGTGGAAACCGTTGGGGTCGGACAAAGCGAAGTAGAAATTGCCGGTATCGCCGATACCACGGTAGTGGTTTCAGTACCTGAAAGTGGGGATGAAATTCAAACTTTAAAGAGTGGAATTATGGAAATTGCCGATATTTTCGTTGTCAATAAATCCGACCGCGATGGGGCTGAATCCTTCGCCTCACACCTCCGAAATCTGGCCCATACTCGGGCTACAGAGCAATGGGAAAACCCAGTTATCCTTACCCAAGCGGACCAATCAAAGGGCATTGAGTTGTTGGCCGAAGCCCTATCCCAACACGAAGCGTTTAATCACAACAAGGAACGTCAAATTCTTCTCTTTGCTGAAAAATCCTT
>JBIKIM010000022.1:0-8786 GCA_044361605.1 Bacteroidia bacterium
GGGCTTCCCTGCCACGGGAATTAGAGACTTGGGCTGGGTTTGGGTATGGGGTTTGAGTCGGCTGCCAATACCGGCAACAGGTATTACCGCTTTCATGTGTAACAAAAGTAGGGAATTTGGCGCAAGGGGCGAAATACTTAGCAGAGATGGCCGAATTTTGGACAAATCCGCAACGCCATTGCAGATTTGTCCAAAAAACCGAGATATTTTTGCAAATTAGGAATCCAATTCCTAAATTTACATAATGAATCCATTGCCAAGGGAAATTGCACCGAAAATCATAACCGCACTCAGTCAATATCCGATAATCACAATAACTGGACCCAGACAATCGGGGAAAACAACCTTGTGTAAAACAATCAAACCCGAGTATACCTATGTAAACTTGGAAGACCTTTCCATGCGCGAGTTTGCCAAAACCGATCCAAAAGGATTTTTAAAAACCTACTCAAAAAATATCATTATTGATGAAATTCAAAATGCACCAGAATTGCTATCCTACCTTCAAGTGCATACCGATGAAAATCAAGCAAATGGCGCCTATATTTTAACAGGTTCGCAAAACTTTTTACTTATAGAACAAATAACTCAATCGCTTGCCGGACGGGTCGCTCTTTTCAATCTATTGCCCTTTTCTATTACTGAATTACAAGCAGGAAATTTTATTTTCAACGATTGGGAAAAGTACGCTTTAGAGGGTTCATATCCGCGAAAGTGGATGAATGAAATTGAAAATCACAGCTATTATGATAACTATTTAAAAACCTATGTGGAACGAGATGTGAGACTCATCAAGAACATCATGAATTTAGACACGTTCCAAAAGTTCATTAAATTATTGGCAGGGCGCGTAGGCCAACTGTTCAATCAGAGTAGCTTAGGTAATGAACTTGGGCTTGACAATAAAACGATTAATTCATGGTTCAACTTATTGGAAGCGTCATTCATTGCTTTCAGGTTGCAGCCGTATCATAAAAATTTCAATAAACGTTTAACTAAAAGTCCCAAAATATATTTTTACGATACAGGGTTACTCTCTTATCTCCTGGGAATACAAAACTCAAACGATTTAAATTTACATTTTGCCAAAGGACAAATCTTTGAAAATTTCATCATCTTAGAACGGCTAAAACATGCATTAAATTTCAAAACACACGAAAAACATTATTTCTGGAGAGATTCGAGTGGTTTGGAAGTTGACTTATTGATAGAACAAAATCAACAATTCAAAGCAATAGAAATCAAATCAGGACTTACTGTACAAAAAAGCCAATTCCAATCGCTCATTAAATTTCAACAATTTGCGGGAAACCAAAAAAATATTCTTATTTACGGTGGTAAGGAAAATCAGGTTCGAGAAAATCTACAAATTATTGGATTTGATCAAATTGCAGCAATGTAAGAGTTTAAAATAGTGAAGTTTTGGTATTAATTACTATTTTTTACTATAAGAAATCGTAAGGTAAATCTATTCGCGCATGCGGTGAAAATCCAATTCATTCGCCGCATATTTGCGGTGTTTATTCCCTAAATTAACCGCTAATTCATAAAGCAATGGCAAAATACATCTACGAATATAAAAACTGGACTTGTGTGATTTTGAGCTTAGATGGGCTTTTATCAAGTCTAATTTCCCCAACCACATCACACATCCGTTTTACAAGAAAATTTAATCAAGCAACGAATCAAGTTTTAATGTTGTCTAACAATATACGTAACAGAAATTATGATGTTTTAAGTATCATTTTAATATGTGCAGATTTAAGCACTAATTTTAGAATCAATACAATCGCGGTAAAGTTATAATCTGTTCATCAAAACTCCAATCTCAATGAAAATTACCAATTCAAATTACTCAAAATTGATTAAATACATTGGAGTTGTAGTTGTTGTGCTTCTATCCAATATTTCCAAAGCCCAGTTAGATTATAACTGGGTTTTTGGAAAAGGAATTGGTTTGAATTTCAGTAAGAAAGATAGTATAAAGTGGTTGCAAAATAGCTCAATTTATCCATCAGATCCTTCAAAACAATATATAGCGAACTGTCATTCTACACAAAATGATTGTAATGGAAATATTCTATTCTACACAAATGGACAGTTCATTTATAATTCAAAAGGTGAAAAGATTATAAATTCTTTACTAGATACTATAAACCCTAAAGCCAATTTTAGTTTTGGTAACCCTTTTAATGAAAACATTTTAACATTAAAACGCCCTAAAACCCTTAATAAATATTTAATTATTTACAGTGATTATATTGAAAGTGGAAGTAAAAATATTACAAATTTCACAAAAGAAAATGGCATGAAATATGCCGAAATAGAACAAAATCTAAAGGATTCTTCATGGAAAGTCAACTTTAAAGATCGACCATTTGGCCCTCAAATTATACCTAGTTCTAACTTAACTTATTTTAAACATGCAGATAATGAACGAATCTGGGTGTTATTCTCTAAAAATAAAGATACAATTTTATCTTACCTTCTAGATTCAAATGGGTTTGCAGCCAACCCAATAATTAGTGTTGCTAAAACTGTAACCGCCACAGTTGATAAAAACGGTCTTTTACCTGCATTTATCTCAGGGATGATAAAGGCTTCTCATTCTGGTGATTTACTATGTACAATCGGCAGAGAATGGGTGTATTCTGATAATAAATATTCACCAAAAAACAATCAATTTTATCTGTATAATTTTGATAGAAAAACAGGCAAACTTTCAAATGAAAAACCTTTATTCAAATCTCAATTCCCACCTGGTAAGAAATGGGAATATTCACAAGCTAATACTTTAGAATTTTCACCAAATGATTCCTTTATTTATTTTAGTTTCTCATCAGTAGGCTTAGATGTCAACGATGAAAAATACATTATGTCAATATGGAGATATTCAATACAAAGTGGAGGTATAATTAACATTAAAGAATTAAACAACCAGTTTATCGGGAATCATATTGCATTACAAAATGGCCCAAATGACAAATTGTATGTATTGGGCTATAATAAAATATACTGTTTAGTCAACCCAAATCATTTTCAATATAATTTACAATTGATTGCTGATAGTAGTAATTTAAAAGGACTAAATAATTCTTATCTCCGCGTTGTTCAAAATGCCTACACCCTTAGCAACAGAGCATTTTTGCCACAAAGACCTGCACTACAAGAGAATTGTATTGACAGTTCGGTATTCCATTTTTCAGGTGATACCCTTGCCTATAAACTCGTTTGGAAGTTCGGAGATGGCGATTCCTTGGTTCAAAAAACTCCTATCCCCTGGTTCAAACCCATAAAACATAAATATCCCTTAAGTGGAACTTATCCCGTAGAATTACATGCCTATTTCACCGAATGCAACTTCCATAAAGTAGTTTATGATACCCTAAACGTTAAGCTTAAACCTATTTTAAAACAGTATTCCGTAACACAAGCCCCTGCCTGTTTAAATGATACCTTCAAATGGAAACTATCCATTTCTCATGCAGATTCGGCATATGTGTGGGCTAACAACTCCCTGATTCACCGATTGAATTGCTCAAAATTGGATAGTCAGTTCATAACCTGGACCTGCAACGACACCAACATTCAACACATTAAATTTGAATTCTTTAATCAATACGGTTGCCGATTTGTTGTTCTTGATACCCTGAAGCCTCAATGGCTTCCTCACCCAAAGAAACGGTGGAATGTAAACCAACAATCCATCAATGCATTTTTAAATGCCCCCATTCAAGGCTGTTCTCCACTCACACTCAATTTCGAATATCAAAAAGATTCGATTGCGAAAACTGAACTTTGGGCATTTAATTTAGACACCTTTCATTTTAATGGCAACAGATTTTCATTGATTTTACCTGATAGCACCTACCAAAATTATGACCTAAAATTAAGATACCACAACGCTTACGGTTGTTATGCCCTTGACAGTTTAAAGGCACGTGTTTTTCCTCCTTTGAATCTTGACATCGACTTCTATACACCTTCCAACTGTTTAAAAAACAATCAATTTCGACTGGAAAACAAAACATACTCCAATACAGACTCGGTGTGGGTTTCATGGGGCGACGAAACTCACTCCTCCTGGAATTCAAATAAAATCAGTCATATTTTCAATGAAATTGGCACATATCCCATTACCATCTTTGCTACCTCGAAATACGGTTGTTCTGATACCGTGAATCAAGAAATATCCATTCATGAACAAGCAAAACCAGATTTTAAGTTCAGTTCTTCTTCATCCTGCTTGAACAATAATAAACTGCTATTTGAAACCAATAATTCTTCCTACATATTTAATGTTCATTGGGGAGATGGAACTTCCGATCTTAAAATTGGCTCTGGACATACCCACCATTTCAACACCCCTGGAAGTTTTGATGTGCAACTCATTATTCAAACGCCTTTTAATTGTATCGACACCTTTTACCATCAGATAATCATACTTCAACCTTCAATAAATCGTTGGATCACCACTACAGATAAACCTTGCATCGGTGATACGCTTTCATTTACCAATGCCTCGGAATTCCCAAGTCAACAAGAAAAATTAGGAAGTACCTTTTACTTAATTAATAAGAATCAACGAATCGATTCTTTTCCCTCGTATAATGCAATTTGGAAAACGGCTGCTCATAATGCGGGTGATTGGAGTTATTTATTTGTGCTAAAATCACCCGACGGTTGTTTGGATTCCTTCACTGCATCAGGATACACCCATGCACCCACTCCCGTAGATTATAAAACAGAAAATATCTGTCCAGAAAATCCCTTAAAAATTCAATCTTCTTGGGCGGGATCACTGCAATTCATGAACCTTGATATTCCAAGTATTTCCTTCCAAAAACAATTCCCAAATCCCGTAAATATCTGGGTCTCTAAACCCCATTTCCTAAGCACTGGGGTCTACCCAATTTTTATAACAACCCAAAATGAATTCGGTTGTGTAGAATACGATTCCGTCTCCGTTGTTGTTCATCCATCACCCGTTGCAAAGTTTGGTTATGAAGAGCTGTCGTACAATCCGGAGGGGAGTCAACTTCAACTGCTTGATAGTTCCACCAATGCGGTAACTTGGCGATGGAACATCGCGAATCAAGAATTTCCGCAAATCCCAAATCCGCAAACCCTAATTCCGGCAAATGAAAATATTGGGATTATATTGAGCGTTGAAAGTGAATTTGATTGTTTGGATTCTACGCAAAAATATATATTCATTGAGCATCCCATTCAGTTCAGTTTTCCAACAGCCATAACGGTTAACAAGGATGGCCTAAACGAATATTTCATGACCTCCGAAAGTGCTTGGATAAAAGAAATAGACGTTAAGATTTACAACCGCTGGGGTGAACTGGTATTCATGTCAAAAGACCCGAATTTTAAATGGAATTCGCCCTATCTAGAAGTTTTCACTTACCTCATTAAAATTAAAGACATTAACAATAAAAAACATTACCTTAAAGGAACTTGTCACGTTTTAAAATAATAATCTATGAAAAAAATATTACCACTGTTGCTGTTATTTTTGGGCTTCCAAAGCGTTAAAGCCAATCATATTGCCGGCTGCGAGATTACCTATGCCTATATAGGCAACCAAAAATATGTGATCTATATTGATATTCTCAGAGACTGCCGGGGAGCAGCAATAACCAGCACAACTTTTACGTATTACCATCGATTTCAAAACAGCTCGGGGGGCTCTCAGCAATATGTACCCACAACGAAACCCAAATTGATTACTATTTCTGAAGTATCCAATATTTGTAAAGGGGGGATTCCTTTCTGCTCTAAAGTCAATACCTCTGGACAAGGTTTTGGTTTAGAAAAACACCGTTATACCGATACCATAGACTTGACTAATTCTACCATAACCGGACATATCAATGCCGGACGGTGTATTTTCACGCCTTATATTGTGGTTAATCAGGGGAGGCCCAACCAAAGCACTTCCGAATCTATCTTTAATGCAGAACTCAGTCTTTGCCGATTATCTTCTCCCAAAATGGCCTACAACAATTCGGGCGATTATATTTCCAATCCCATAAATAAAATTCAATGCAACATAGGCAATTACATGAGCTACGGAGTCAATGACCCCGACCAAGATTCCATATCTTATGTATGGGTCAAAGCACGAACTACGGGCTACGGCACTTATATGAATTATACCTCACCGCTTGCAGAGAATTACCCCATTACGTGTTATTGTACGCCTCCATCTGCTACCAATATAAAATGCACACCCAAACCTGAAGAATTTATACCAAAAGGAATTTACCTAAATAAATGGACCGGCGATGTCATTTTAACTCCCACCAACTGCTCTGGATTATTCCCTATGGTAGTTGAAGTCCGTCAATACCGGAAAGATTCTCTCAATATTTACCGTTACATGGGTTGTACGCGAAGAGATTTAGATGTTTGGACCACCAATCTTACCACCAACAATTCCAGCGCTTATAATTTGCCGCCCACGGTAAGCTCCGAAAAAGACAAACACATCTGTGCTACGCGTTCCCTTTCCTTTAATTTTAGCATTAAAGACAGCACATGGAGTGGTTACCAAAGCAATCCAGACACCCTTGAAATCAAGTGGTTGAACCTACCCAAAGGCGCCACGCTAACGGAAACCAAAAAGGCCGTAAATCACTATGAATACGCCTTCAGTTGGACGCCTACCGCTAAAGATGCGCGAGGCCATATTTACCCCATCCATGTACAAGTGAAAGACAATCGCTGCGCAGCACCTTTAATAACCAACCGAACCTTTTCTATTTTTGTCGACGGGGGATGCTGTGACACGTTTAACCTAAAGACCCTCAAACAAAGCGGAACCGGTTCGTACAAAATTGGTGATTCTGTAGCTATCCAAACCGATACCCTCAAAGGATATTCTAAAGTAAAATTTCAATGGCAAGGGCAAAGTAAACATGTCGATTTTGGAAATGTACGCGAAACAAAACCCTACAAAGGGGTTAACACGGCTAAATTGGAAGTAGATAGCATTCAGTTTTATCATGAGAAAATGAACTTCCGGTTATTGGCCTCCACCGACATTTGTGCCGATACCTCCAATGAAGTCACCCTGCAACTAGCCGATACCTGCTTCTTTGTTCAGATCGATACGGTTATTGTTCACGACTCTATATTTCATCATTTCTTCGACACTACGGTTATCACCAAATGGGATACAGGCTATATTCAGGTGTACGATACCATTACTACAAAATATTATGATACGATTTGGGTGAAAGTCAATTATTACGATACCACCCGTGTTAATGTTTATGTTTATGATACCACGTTTATAACGGTTGAAGACACCCTGCATTTTAGCATTCCTTTGTCTGGAAGTTCACCTTTGATCCTATCCAATATTGAAATTTATCCCAATCCAACCTCAGACAAACTCCAAATTAAAATCGGCAATTACCTAGATTTCCTGAGTTATGGAATAGAAGTCAGAGATGTTGGAGGGAAACTCTTAGAGTCGACTACAATTAATAATCAAATAATTACTTTTGACATACTCAAATGGAATGTGAGTTCAGGGTTGTATTATTTACGCATCAAAGACCCCAAGAATAAGGTAATTGTTGTGAAGAAGATCGTGATTGATATAGAGTAAGGTATAGAAATTGCGGCTTAGATCCAACCACTGGCAAAAAAGCAGCCCGTTACCTTATCTTTGTTGTCGATGAGGAAACTCTACATCATAGCAGGTTGTAACGGTGCAGGAAAAACGACTGCATCCTATATTATTCTGCCTGAAATTCTTGACTGTAAAGAATTTGTAAATGCTGATGAGATTGCTAAGGGTATTTCACCGTTTCAGCCGGAAAAAGTGGGGATTGAAGCGGGCAGATTGATGCTCAAAAGGATCAACAAGATGTTAGAATCAGGGGAAAACTTTGCCTTTGAAACCACTCTTTCAACTAAAAGCTATATTCAATTTATTAAAAAAGCAAGGCTACTAGATTATCAGGTGACTTGTTTGTTTTTTTGGCTTGATTCCGAAGAATTGGCTATTTCAAGAGTTGAAACTAGAGTAAAAGAAGGAGGTCACCACATTCCCGAAGATGTTATTAGAAGACGTTATAAAAGTGGTCTGAAGAATTTTTTTAACTTATTTCTTGATAAAGTTGACAACTGGTTATTTATTAACAACTCAGGAGATGCCTATGAAGTTATAGCAGAAGGCGCATTGAATGATGAAACTATTAACAATATGGAACAATGGGAACTATTAAAAAGGAACTATTATGAGAACTAAAATTCAATTTAAAGAAGAAAGGGATAGAATTGTCAAAGGACTAGAGGAAACTTACAGAAGGCTAGTCGAATACAAAAAGCTAAAGAAAAGCCCGATGATCGTTATGAGGAACGGGAAAATTGTGGCGGTTGACCCTAACGAAATAATACCTACAACTTCGTATAAAAGGAATATTGACTAAGTAAATGGCATATTGGGTTTTGCAATGTATCAGATAACTTTAATGAATCGTTGAACCATTGATTGACGGGATTTTCGTTTATAAACGAAAATCCCTGTCTTTTGAGTGATATTTTCGTTTATAAACGAAAATTTCATCTTCTATAACGCTTCCACATCCACTAAACCCACCAACACCCAATCTGCTGCCTCCCAACCCGCCACTTCGCGACCTACCGCCGCTGCCATCACCACCGCGCCCGCTGCCTCCGCCACCATCATCCGGGATTTCTCATACGGGTTCCACTTTTCATTCGTGACCAAATCGCTCAGCTTCTGCGTGCCGCCGCCCTTC
>JBIKIM010000023.1:0-8524 GCA_044361605.1 Bacteroidia bacterium
GATTGCTTGTGGCAGTTTTTATTTTCAATTTGATGATATAAAATATAGAGAATGGAATAAATCGGCAAGAGATTATAATATTCAACTTAAGAAATTGGCAGATAGTACTATGAAAAGTCTTTTCGGTGAAATAGGATTTTCTAAAAACTTCACCATGTCTTGCCTTCAAAATCCTTGTGACAAAGGTTATCAGTATGCCAATACTCTGGTATCCAACAATCCATGTGCTTCTGAACCTCAAGATAGTTGCAAAGAAGCCATTGTTACCTATAGTTTTGTAAAAAAGGAAGTACCGCTTACGATTAAAATGTTGATTACCATTAAGGAAAATAGAAACTTTATAAACATAGAAAAAAATCAATATGGCAAAAATGGAATACCCTTAGAAAAGCAAAATCTACTTTCCATTACTGAGATTCAAAAAATAATCAATAAGAAATTCCCCAAAGACGGTATAGAGATTCTTCCTATTGGAAATGCGCTAGGATATTCTACTGTTCGTGTAAAGCAACCGGAATACAGAGAGGAAGGTAATAAATTGAATAGAGATCCGGGATACAGGTTAATAAAGGAAACCAAAGCCGGTAGAAATTGGGAAAATGGATTCATTTACATAGCCCGAAGTACCAACCCAAAAATGCAAAAGAGCGTTTATCACTTTGATGCTGTTACAGGAAAACTACTTTGGATCACTGAAATTTATAATGTTACAAGTAAAAAACACTGACCCTAACAGCCTTCAGACTTGCCCAATTTGTGAGGAAGAACGAAAACCTAAAGATAATTTTCTTTCACATATTGGAGCACCTGCCAGACGAGCATTGGAAAGAGAAGGAATTACAACCTTGGAGCAACTATCAGTATACAGTGAAAAGGAAATTTTGAATTTACACGGAATTGGTAAAAGTACCCTACCAAAATTGAATCATGTATTAACACTAGCAGGGCTTTCCTTCCGAAATAAACAATGACAGACGTAGAAAAATACATATTGCCATTTGACTTGATTAAAGGAATTATTCGTGGTTACCGAATTGAAGAAATTGAAAATTCTCTAACAAGACAAGTAAGGTATCTTGACAAATTAGTGGATGAATTAGCGAATGGAAAAAATTGGAGGAGATTTTGAGAAATCCTGCGAAACCAAGAAAATTATTAAGTCAACGGCATCCGATTTTATATTTTTTAGCCGTTTGGACAAGACGATTTAAACGATATTTTGACTGGTGTTTTGATAATAAAAAATATGTTAATGAACGTACAGCTCAAAAATTAAGTTTTAGGGTAAAAAAACATCAGTCCATTTTATTAAGAAAACTTGGAGAAAGTAATGAAACACTTCAAATCAACAAAGTAACTAATCTTAAAATTGCAATTAAAGAAATAGATGGGATCTTAATTAAATCAGGTGAAACTTTTTCATTTTGCAAACTTGTTAAGCTTCCAACAAAAAGAAAAGGATATTTACTTGGAATGGAATTATCATTTGGGGAAGCCAAACCAGGAATTGGTGGCGGTATTTGTCAAATTTCAAATATGATTCATTGGTTAGTAATGCACAGTCCATTAACCATAATCGAAAGATCAAATCACTCTTTTGATCCCTTTCCAGACGAAGGAAGGGTATTGCCTTTTGGAAGTGGAGCGGCAATTTTTTACAACTATATTGATCTTCAATTCACAAATAACACAAAAGACACTTTCCAAATTAACTTATGGATAACGGAAAAGAATCTAGAAGGAGAACTTAGAATTAATAATGAGTTAGGGTTATCTTATCATATTTTTGAACAACATCATAAATTTATAAAAATAGAAAATCAATTTTTTCGCCAAAATGAAATTTGGAGAAATAGTATAGACAAGAAAACCGGAAATGTAATTAATACAGAATTACTCAAAAAGAATTTTGCACGAGTAACATATGAACCCGAAAACTATATAGAACAACAAAACGGCAGTTAACACGCGTTCGACAAAATAGTTCATATTGAATGATTATGGTAATTGGACACCTTTGATATGATTGATTCGGATTGGCGCAATGGTGTTGTAATATTCAATGGCTTTCAAAATGTGATCTTTTTCATAATAATACGACATACCGCTGCTTTTCTGTTGAACGATCGCACCAAACTGAGTGCCGCCAACAACTAAGCTGCAAAAACCAATTAGCAACTGATCCCAAAGTACAATTCCATCTTCAGCTTGTAAAAATTTAGTGACGGAAGGGTATCCTAGACCAGCTGAAATGCCAAGTAAAAATGTCCTAAACATTACCAATTTTTTTCTATTGTAATGATATATATTGGCCTCCTTGATATGATAATTATAATTGTTAATTGAGCTGCCAACCATTTTATTTAGCGAAATGGTATCCGGCGGAAAATAATTTGCAGTTTTCAACATATCGAATTCACATTGAGAATATAAAGACGTCTGGGGATTTCCCAATACCGAACTAGAAAGGATCAAACTAAATATAAATATTAATTTTTTCATTTTTTTACTGGCATGTTACTTTTGCATTTGGGATAGGACTTCCGTCGATATTGCATAGACATAGTCGAACACACAATTCTTTTTTTCTTTTTTCTAAAAGACGTTTAAGTTTATTATTCCACTCTTCTTGCGCTTTTTTTTCTCTATCAGATTTTAATTGAATTTGTCTCTTTTTTATTTCCTCTTTTTGTTGTTGGTTCACTTTGATTTGTTCAATTATAGAATTTAAAACTCGTTCATCCCACATGTTTTCTGGGTATTTAGCTTCTAAAACGGCTTGCTCATACAATTTTGGGTTTTCTTTCCATTTTTTGCAGATAGCCCGTAGCTCACTTTCTTTTTGCTCCCTGGCCATTTCAATTTTCTTTTTTTCTATGAGTAATGACTGAATTTCATTTCTAGAAATTCCAGTAGGCGCTAAAACCTCTACTTTTTCTTCTATTTCTCTGTCATAATCATTTTTTGAATAACCGTGATAAACATACCACTGGTAATAAATGTCCTTATCTCCTATATATTCCCATCCTTTAGTTCCAAAACCATCCTTCCATTTATAATATTGTTCGTTATATTTAGGATTTTGTTGTACTGTTAAATACCCGCAAGTTTTTAGATAGCATTCACACACGGTTTCTGCGGGAGCTATTTCCGGACCATTGGCAATCTTTGTTTCAACATACCGTTTTAAACCATTATTTTCATTAATTATAGAATCTATTGACCTGGTTTCCGCCCTTTCAATTTTCTCTATATAATTGCTAATGTATTCTTCTTTTTTAATTCTTGTAACATCTTTGCCCAATTCATAAATTTTGGTTTCTATTTCTTTATTTTTTGAATTCAAAATGAATACTTCACCATTAAATTTGCCATTTTCAAATGTTGCAATAATCTGTTGCTCATTGTTTTTTGTTTCAATTATCCCAAGGCCATCAAAATAGTTGTTTTCGAATTCTCCTATATATTTTTTGTAATTATGTCCTTGGTTATAGACCAACACACCCTTACCATTGGCTTCATATTTCTTTATCCCACCTGTATATACCGTACCCGCTTTTTGAAATTGTATTTCGCCTTTTGCAATGATGCCATCAATTGATTCTCCTTTAATAATTCCATAATTAGGGATTAAAACCATTGCGTTCTTATCATTTAAAACACCATTTGTAAAGTTACCTTCTATTATGGTTCCATCTTTAAACCAAAACTTGCCTCGACCATTTAATTGTTGATTCTCATTTATGTTACCTTCAAGTGTAAAATCTTTAAAAACATACTGATTTTCACCCTTTTTAAAATTACTATAATTTATTTCTGAATAGTAATTTTTATTGCAACTGATGCATAATAATGTTGTAAGAAGTATGAACAAGAAATTTCTCATGAATACCAAAGTTTTATTTCAAGAGCAAAATTGAATATATCTTTATAGGATAAAAATACCAAAAAAATGGTATTTTTATCCTATTGTGGTGGTTCAATATTTTTTGAAACAGCAAAGAAAACCGACCTGTGTTTGATTCAAAAACACAAAGACCCAATCAGGAACTTTGCGTTGTAAAGATTTTGAAAATATTATTGAATTATATTCTACTTCTGACTAAGAATACGAGTGTAAAAGTTGAAAAGGTAGTAGAATCGCAACCATAATTGGGCCGTGAACCCATCAATGATTTCGGCTATCTTCGTAATTGTTATGGACAGAATGAAAACAGCAATTTTCACAGGCCTACTCGCTCTGTTTTTCCTTAGTTCGAATAGGATATATTGTCAGCGCAACTTTAATGGAGTCGAAAAAACGAGTTTGGATTTTCGATTTATTTTGCAATCATGCGATAGTTCAGAATTTTCACGTTGTAACAATTTCAAAGGCTTGTCCATAACCGTGTATTCAACAATCAATGATTCCCTCATAGACAAACTTTATTTTCGCTCAGACCCAGATAGCTTTTCTTCTGAAGATTTTCTGCAGATTAATGATTTCAATTTCGATGGACATACAGATTTTAGAATTTTGACAAGGAAAAGTACAACCCTTGTAGAGAAAACAATGGGTTGTCCGGACTACATAAATGATTACGATTTTTACATGTTTGATGTAAGCAACAATAAATTCTACCGCCATCTGATAAGTTCACTTAGAAAAGTAAAAATCGACCCAATTCAAAAAAATGCTACTGGAACACTTTTTAACAATTTGAATAATTCATCCTCTAGTGCAAAACAACCAACTTCGTATCTGTATAAATATAATGGCGAAGGCCTCAAATACTGCACGATCTCTGCTTTATCTTATTCGTATCCACACAATTTCGGTGGTAGTTTTCAAACTACCTATCAAATTTTGGAAGGGCGAACTTTGCGTAACGTAAATATATCAGATACATTAACTACAACACCCATTGTTAAGTATGATGGTGGATTTAAGTTTGTCAAGATCAGACAAATGTATCCTCCTAAAATAGACGTAGATAAGAATCCCAATATTAGTTATAGAAACATTTACAGGATATACAGTTTAACCAATGACCTATTATTGTCCGAAATTATTGGAGCGTATGAAGGACTATTTGGTACTCACTCTGATTCTATTCATACGGCAGATTGCAACTTCGATGGTTATCCGGATTTGATCATCAAAGATGCAGATTCGGAAATATATAGATCCATCTATTTCTACAATATTGAAAAACAGAAGTTTTATGAATATCCAAACATTAAACAATTGGAAAACCTATCTATTAATTTTCAAAGCAAAACCATTACAGGAAAGAACACAACTCAGGCATTTGAAAGAAACAAACATGGTCAATTGCGCGAACCAAAGAAGAGAATATGGAGAGAATTTGAATTTATTGGCCCTTCATTGAAATATGTAAAGATGCAAACCATTACCTTCACCCAAAAGAGGGGAAGAAACGTAAAAACAACGTATTACATTAACGATAACAACGCATTTACACCCATCCGAAAAAAGAAATTTCTGAGCCTCAGCAACAACCAGTAAAATTCAATACCAGTCAATATAGTACATGCTATAACCACGCCGACATGATATTGTTAACTCCATGGTCAAATAAAGCGATGCGCTTCGTAGGTTCTTCACCTCTCAGCTTTCCCCTGCGTATCGCTGTAAACCGTTTTGCGTTTTTAGGACGACCATCAAAAACTTCAATCTAAATAAAGGAATAATGAGCACCACAGCACCCTATATTAAAGCCGTATTTATTACGATGTTTCACTTATTTGGGGGAATGTCCTCCTTTGCTCAACCGGGCGATGGGGCTGTGACTTTTGACGGCAGCGGTTATCATAATAATTTCAAGGTCTATTCCTGCACTATTGGGCACCTACAGATTTGTAATTTATGATGACATTTACCAAGCCTATGTTACAGACGCGTTTACCATTGAATGACCTAATTGAATTTAGCTTTGAAAAACATCCATCACAAATACAAAATGATAACAATAGACAATTACTTAGACAGTCACTACATACACAGAAGCAATTGGCTTAGAGCCGCAGTTCTTGGAGCAAACGATGGAATAATATCAATTTCAAGTCTTGCAATTGGCGTTGCAGCTGCAAGTTCAACAAGAGAGTCGATTGTGTTAGCAACCGTTGCAGGACTTGTTGCCGGTGCACTCTCTATGGCCGCAGGCGAATATGTTTCTGTAAGTTCACAAACGGACACTGAAAAAGCTGATATAGAAAGAGAAAGGTTAGAGCTAGAGGAAATGCCTCAGGAAGAGCTTAATATTTTAGCTCAAATCTATGAAAGGCGTGGATTGAAAAAAGAAACCGCCATGCAAGTTGCAATGGAATTAACCGAGAAAGATGCGTTGGGAGCGCATGTTAGGGACGAATTGGGCATAAATGAAATTAGTCAATCAAATCCAATTCAAGCTGCTTTTGCATCAGGTGCATCGTTTACGGTTGGTGGCGTTCTACCCTTGTTAATTGTCCTTTTTGCCCCAATTAAAGGAATGGAATATTGGCTGTATGGATTTACCATTGTATTTCTCATAATACTTGGTATAACATCTGCCAAAGCGGGTGGATCAAGTATAACAAAATCTGTGATTCGGATTACTATTTGGGGAACTATAGCGATGGTGCTTTCTGCATTGGTGGGCTATATTTTTGGCGTTAAAGTTTAATTCCTAAAATAGGGGGATTATTAAAGCCCGATAAAACCAAATCAAGGCGTCGACTTCAACAAATCATACAAAAATTGCAGATTAAATTCGTCTATTTCTGTTAACGCTTTAGATTTAATTAGGGTATTACTTGCCACCGTTTCTACATTATAAAAAGGCAGCGCTTGACTTAAATCCAATTCCTGACTTTCAGAAAACACAACCACTTTCGTAAAATCGTATCCAATTTGCGTACAAATGGTCATGGCCGCATACCGCACCTCGTCTTTATTCTTGAATGCCGGAGCATCGGTCTCCGACAAACGATTGAAACGCAAATTGGGAAAAATACGCATCATCCGTTTCACGTCAACGGACTTAGAATTAAATCCTTTATACATCCAAGCCGCAGCTATGAAATTCCCTTCTTTAAAGGCAGAAAGAGGCACTACAGTTGCCGCAGGCTGAACTGCAACCTGCACGCTGGCTTTTTCTTTCTCTGGGGAAACGGGAGCCGCTGCGGGAACCATTCCAGCCCCGTCCCTAGCGGGCTCGGGAATCACAGTACGCGCCTCTTTCAAATTCACCGCAACCGTATCGGATGGGATTCGCACGTCTGTTTGGGCCAAAACAGGAACTGAGTCCATTACGGTTCCGTTTACTCGGGGGAAATCGGAATATAAAATGCGCGCTCCATAGCGCATCCAGTCTTGACTAACCATTTGCAAATAATAGCCCATTTGAACCTTATTGAAGTTGATATTCGATTTAATTTGAGGATCTTCACCTTGAATTAGGTGAACAATTGCTTCCGGAACGAGTGCTAATGGGGGAAGGGTTATTCCCCCAATAAAAGCTCCCCCAAATATGAAAACAAAGAAATGTTCTGGATCACTTAGACCCGCTAATCCGCCAATAACAGCCCCTGCAGCACCCCCCAACAAGGCATCGCGCACTATTTTCTTCTCAAACGGAAGACCCCGTCTTATGTACTTGATGTTTTCAAAATGCACAAATCTAAATATTTGATTCACAGAATTATACAAGTACAAACCATCCTCAGAAACCGCAATGAGTCGCCCTTCTAACCTGCCATACTGCAGATTGCCTCGTTTAACGTAAATGCGCTGTGGGTTAGTCGGATTCAAAGCAAACTGGCTAAACGGCAACTTTAATTTATAGAACCCTTGCTCCTCTTCGGAAGAAATTTCTCTCACCGAATCCAAAAACTCTTGGGTTATGTTTTTTAAGTCCCGAGCCGGTAAACTTCTGTTTATAGGGCTGCGATTATTATCCGATATCCCTAATGAATTATTATTCGATTTTCCGAATATCTCATTAATATTCTGAGCCTTCGCGAATGACCCATTGTAAAATACAAGAAGCACGAATACAAGAGCTTTCGGAATATTTCTACTACGCATGAGGCGAAAATACCGCTTCAATAGGCTTGGGGATTTGCGAAAAATGCAAATCAAAAAGAAACGATTACGGAAAACCCGTAATCGTTTCTTTTTATTGCGTTAACGCCTTTAAATTATGCGCCTAATGCGGCATTGATTGATTCAAAATTGGGCAATATGATACGAGCTATAACAACACTCACATGATATTGTTAACTCCATGATCAAATGAAGCGATGTACTTCGTAGGATCTTCATCTTTCAGATTCCTCTGCGTATCGCTGTAAACCGTTTTGCGTTATAGGACGATCATCAGAAACTTCAATTTAAATAAAGGAATAATGAGCACCAAAGTACCCTGTATTCAATACGTATTTATTACGATGTTTCACTTGTTGGGTTAATTTTAGAGTTTTTCATTATTTTCGAAGCATAAAACCAGCTAGATGAATAGAAAACAGTCATTTTTTGCTACTA
>JBIKIM010000024.1:0-8487 GCA_044361605.1 Bacteroidia bacterium
GTACGAAACGTGGCATTCATTTTTAGTTTGTCGCGCATAAAACGCTGCTGATAACCTGCATATATGCCAAATTCTTCATTGGTAATGACCCTGCCATTGGTATCGGAAAAAATGGTTCCCGCAGAATTAGGGGCATAAATACGACCTGAGGCACCGATTGATAGTTGGGTGTTATTCTTAAAATTGAAACGGTGTTCGGCTTGGGCATTGTAAAGCGAGCTGCGATCGAAAAAACCACTTCCCCCTTCGCCGAAGCTTTTTCGGGAAGTGATGTCATTTTTCATGTCTTCAAAACGCTGGGTGCCCGGTTGGAAGTAGTCCAAAGCGGGATTTAATGAAGGGGCATTGGTAAAGTATTTTCCTTGATTGACAATACGTTGGGTTTCGTTATGCCATTGGGTAATTTGGTCGCGGTTGTTATCGATGACCATATTATACTGACGCATGAAGGAATCGGGGTATCGGAAATATTTGAAATTGGGGAACCCTTCGAGACTCTTTACCCGATTGGAGAAACTATCCCGCCATACGCGTTGGTAATCGCTGCCCCACAAATGGTTTTCTTTGGCTTTTTCAAGCAATAATATAGAGGTAAAAACGGCGTCGTAGGTGTTGCCCGCATCTTCATAGGTGGAATACACGCGCACAAATCCGTCTTTATGTTTGAATTCCAAGCGGTTTTGATAAAATTGGATGTCGTTCAAACTGTAACGGTTATCGCCTTGATAAACGGTCGTGCCCATACCAAAATTACTTTGAAAAATGAATTCCAAATCTTTGTTTTTGAAAGGCTTAGCCGCAATCGTTGCCGACGTTTTGAGGTTATAGGTATTGTAATCTACGATATCGGATTCCCAATATCCGTTGCGATAAAACCGGTCTAATCCGGGGAATGTTTCCTTTCCGTTGATGCTACTTTGGTCAAACTCTCCAGGTCTGCCTACTTCATCGCCGTACCGGTTAATCGCATCATATCCTGCGGGGTTGTTTTTTGCAACGGGACTGCCATCAACGGGGTCGTTATTATCGGCTTCCCAATCATAGGCCCGCATGTAATAGAAGTTCCCCTTGAACGCAAAAACGTCTTTGCCTTTTTTGTTTTTGAATACTTTGGCATAACGCACGGAATTTTCCATGAGCTGACGCTCGCCTACTTTGAATTTATAACTGAAACCCGGTGTTTTCCAAACGTCTTTGGTGGTCATGGAGATTACGCCGTTAAACGCACCTGGACCGTAAAAAGCGGAGCTGGCTCCAACCACGATCTCTTGTGAGGCAATATCCAGTTCAGAGGCCCCTAAAAAATTTCCCAAAGAAAAATTAAGTCCGGGACTTTGGTTATCGACTCCATCGATTACTTGAAGGGTTCGAACCGGTGACGTAGAATTGAATCCACGGGTATTGATAATTCTAAATCCGAGGGAAGCCGACGTCACGTCTACGCCTTTCAGATGGCCTAAGGCCTCGTAAAAGTCTGAGGCGGGAGACTCTTTAATGCTTTGTGCCGACATGCTTTCAACCGTAAGGGCCGACTCCTTGAGCTTTTCTTTTAGTCTATTTTGTTTGATTTCAACCCCTTTAATACGTTCGTAGGTAGTGTCTATGTCGTTTTGTGCTTGCAACGAATGACTGGTATAAATAAACAAGAACAGGCGTATCAAACGTATGGTTGGCTTCATGTCTTAGGTGCAAAGGTCGCAAGTTAAATAATTTCAATTGGTACCATTCGATTTTTCCAAAAGTTGGGCGTTAAATTTTTTGCAAAAAATGCAAAAAGCAGCTTCTGTAATTACGCAGTTTGCATCTTAAAACGTGGGGGTTGCGGTGATTTTTTTGTAAACTTGCATCCACATACGGAATGATAGATAAAAAGATAGTGTTAGAGGCCTGGAGACTCATGCAAACGGCGCGTGCCATGGCTGCGATATACGACGAGAATCGAAGCATTACCAAATACGTTCATAGCACCTCAAAGGGGCATGAAGCGATACAAATTGCCACGGGCATGCACCTAAAGCCACAGGATTTTGTGTATCCCTATTACCGCGATGAAAGCCTATTGTTAAGCATGGGTATGACACCCTACGAGTTAATGCTGCAATTATTAGCCAAGGCGGAGGATCCGTTTAGTGGGGGTCGCACCTATTACGCGCACCCGTCTTTGAATCGCGACAATATGCCCAAAATGCCCCATCAGAGTTCGGCAACGGGTATGCAGGCCATTCCAGCAACGGGAGCGGCTCACGGCATTAAATATAAAGAATCACAAGGCCTTATAACCGGGGCTGAAAAACCCGTAGTTATTTGCTCTTTGGGAGACGGTTCGGTGACCGAGGGCGAAGTGGCTGAGTCTTTGCAAATGGCGGTTTTACATAAATTGCCTATCATATATTTAGTTCAAGATAACGATTGGGGAATATCGGCAAGCGGAGATGAAATGCGGGCTATGGATGCGTTTGAATATGGATTGGGTTTCAAAGGACTCCGTCGCATACGTATTAATGGCAGCGATTTTATGCAGTGTTACGACGAAATGCAGCGCGCCATTAAGACGGTTAGAGAAGAGCGCGTGCCCATGCTCGTTCATGCCAAAGTACCTTTATTGGGTCACCATACCAGCGGAGTTCGCAGCGAATGGTACCGCGATGATTTGGAGAAGCACGAACGCATTGATCCACAGCCGCGTTTGCGCAACCTCTTACAAAGTTTAGCGGTTACCGATTCCGAAATTGATGCCATAACCGCGGAGTGTCAACAGCAGGTTGCTCAAGATTTTGAGCGGGCGAAAGGCGCAGCAGATCCTGACCCCAATACGGTTTTTGACCATGTTTTTGCCCCCACTCCGGTAACCGAGGAAAAGGGTGTTCGAGCGCCAGAAGGCCGAGAGCCTGTGGTGATGGTTGATGCCGCGTTGTATGCGGTTGATGAAATTTTAAATGCACATCCCGAGGCCTTGTTATACGGTCAAGATGTGGGACATCGTTTGGGTGGTGTTTTCCGGGAAGCTGCTACGTTAAGTGATAAATATGGACGGGATCGCGTATTCAATACGCCAATCCAAGAGGCGTATATTGTAGGCAGCACGGCCGGAATGAGCGCGGTGGGCTGCAAGCCTATTGTTGAAATACAATTTGCCGATTATATATGGCCGGGCATTAACCAATTGGTCACAGAACTTTCCAAAAGCTGCTATCTATCTATGGGGAAATATCCCATCGCCAGCGTTATCCGTGTGCCGACAGGCGCTTACGGCGGTGGCGGCCCGTATCACTCAGGAACGGTAGAAAGCAGTATTTTGCCTATTAAAGGGATAAAAATTGCGTATCCAAGTACCGCGGCCGATATGAAAGGATTGATGAAAGCGGCTTTTTACGATCCCAATCCGGTTATTATGTTTGAGCATAAAGGCTTGTATTGGAGCAAAGTACCGGGAACGGAAAAAGCCAAAACGCCGGAGCCTGATTCCGATTATATCATACCGTTCGGGAAAGCCCGGGTTGTGCAGTCGGCTTCCCAAGAGAACATAAAAATGGGAAGCAGCGTGGGCGTAGTAACATATGGAATGGGCGTTTACTGGGCCTTGAACGGGTCGAAAGAAATAGCCGATCAGGTGGAAATTTTAGATTTGCGGACCTTAGCGCCTTACGACGAGGAAGCGGTTATGGAGTTGGCAAAGCGGCATGGAAAAGTGTTGGTTCTTACGGAGGAAACCCGAAGGAACAGCTTTGCAGAAGCCTTAGCGGGTCGGATTGGGGAACAATGCTTTGTAAATCTCGATGCTCCGGTGCAAATTATGGGTTCGGAAGATTTACCCGCCGTTCCCTTGAATACGGGCTTGGAGGCGATGATGTTGCCAAATGCAGAAAAGACCAAGAATCGGTTGCTGTGGCTATTGTCTTTTTAGACTTAAGCAATCTCTGAATATTTTATAATTTGTTGGGCGGAATCAATTCCGCCCAATTTATTTTAAAGGCTCGTATCTATCGCAAAAACCAACGGATAACGCGCAAGGATTGTGCATTATATGGTGGGTACTTTTGACGTAAGTCGAACCAATTGGCCGTTTTTATAACACTTTTTTGATGGCTAAAGGCGTTGAAGCCTGCTTCTCCGTGATAGGACCCGGATCCTGAGTTTCCGATTCCGCCGAAGGGCAGATTGGGGTCTACCAAATGCATGAGGGTATTGTTCACACAACCGCCGCCGAAGGAGATATTTTGAACGATTTCGTTTTCAAAGGTTTTGTTTTCCGTGAAAACATAGAGGCTTAAGGGATTGGGGTGTTTTTGAATGAGGTCGTAAATTTCTTGGGTTTCGGTAAAGGTAAAAACCGGTGAAATAGGTCCGAAAATTTCTTCCTGCATGAGCGGGTGTTGGCTGTCGCCCTCAACAAGCGTAGGCTCTATGCGTCGTTCCGATGTGAATGAATTTCCCCCGAAAATAATTTTAGCTCCGTTTAGGAGGTTTTGTAGGCGCTGGAAATGGTGTTCGTTTACGATTTGGGTATACGCATTTAGCTGATCATTTTTATAGTAAAAATCGTAAAAGGTCTCTTTGAGTTTTGCAATAAACGCGTCTTTAATGGACTCGTGAACGATAAAGTAATCGGGGGCTACGCATGTTTGTCCGGCGTTGATGCCCTTTCCAAACGCAATGCGTTTTACAGCCACATCAAGATTGGTTGTTTTATCGATAATGCACGGACTTTTGCCTCCGAGCTCGAGGATACAGGGAATAAGGTGTTCGGCAGCGGCTTTGGCAATAATTCGGCCTACGGCGGTCGAGCCGGTGAAGAAAATCAAGTTGGGAATGTATTGATTGATGGCTTCGGGTACAATGAGATGTCCTTCGCCTTCAATTAGGGCAATATACGCGGGTTCAAAGGTATCGGCGATGAGTTCGGCGAGTATTTTTGAGGTATGTGGGGTAAGTTCAGAAGGTTTTAAGAGGGCGGTGTTGCCTGCCGCTATGGCCGCAATCAGCGGGGCAATGAGCAGCTGGAAGGGATAGTTCCAAGGGGCAATAATGAGGACTTTGCCATAGGCTTGGTGGTGGATTTTGGCACTTGAGGGGAACAGGGAAAGTCCGGTGCGAACGGATTTGGGCTTGGCCCAAGAATCTATATGTTTGAGGGTATGTGAAATTTCTTGATAGATAAAGCCGATTTCGCTGGAAAAGGCTTCGAATTCCGACTTCTGCATGTCGGCATACAACGCTTGGATGATGTCAGATTCTCGTTTTTGAATGGCCGATTTGAGCTTTAATAAGGCGGCTTTTCGGGCTGAAATGGAGGTGTTTTCGGACTTGGACAAGAAGGCTTGTTGGTCGGCGCGCAATTTATAGAAATCCATAGCTTAGTAACAATTAAGGATGCGAATGGATTTGCCGTTCCATTGAAACGTATCGGAGGGGGCTTTGCCGAGGAGAACGGCGCCAAGGGGAGAGGCGGTGGAGATGGAGCGCACTTCGCCATTTTCGGTTTTGATATTGCCGATAGCGGGCCCTATATATAAGGTATGGGGTTGTAAGTCGATTTGGATTTCGGCGATGCTGCCGGCGCTAATTTTTTGAGAATCGGTGGATTGGGTAAACAGGGCAAGGGAATTCTGTAGTATTTGTCGCTGTCCTTCGAGCCGATCCAGGTCGGCCTGCATCATTTCTCGGGATGTTTCGTATTTGTCGCCGGCGCTGCTTTTGGTTTCGTCTTGAAGGGATTGTTCGGTTTGTTGGATGGCATCGTTGATACTATGGAGCGACGCATCTAATTTTTGTTTGAAGGCGCTGATGATGGCACTTTTTTGCAGCATGTGTACCTCAAAAATACCGAGTGGATTTGACTATTGGATGCAATCGAAAAATAAAATAGCAAACGGAGTGGATAAAGGTGTTCCGATTCGATGTTTTTAGGGCTTCATCGATTTTTAAAACGCTGTTAAACTTTGATTGTACCTTTGGGGCATGAATTTAGATTCACCTATTCGTTTCGATAAAATTGAAGATGCAATTGAAGATATCAAGCAAGGCAAAGTAGTTATTGTGGTCGACGATGAAGACCGTGAAAACGAAGGCGATTTTTTAACCGCTGCCCGCAATATGACACCGGAGTTGGTGAATTTCATGGCTAAAGAGGGACGTGGATTGATTTGCGTGCCTCTTACCGAAGAGCGCTGCGATGAATTGGGTTTGGAAATGATGGTGGGTAAAAACACCGCCACACACGAAACGGCATTTACTGTTTCGGATACGGATGCACCACGGGTATTTCGGCACAAGATCGTTCTAAAACGATTATGGCCTTAATTAATACGGATATTAAAAATGAAGAATTGGGTCGGCCCGGACATATTTTCCCCCTAAAAGCGAAAGCAGAAGGAGTTTTGCGTAGAGCAGGACATACCGAAGCGGCGATTGATTTGGCTCGCATGGCTGGATTTGAACCGGCGGGCTGTATTGTGGAAATTTTGAACGAAGACGGAAGCATGGCCCGTTTGCCCGATTTGGTAAAGGTGGCCGAGAAATTCCAATTGAGAATTATCAGTATTGAGCAATTAATCAAGTACCGTTTGGAGCACGAGTCGCTCATTAAACGAGAAATTTCGGTGCAGATGCCTACTAATGCCGGTGATTTTGATCTGGTGGCCTATAAACAGAAAGATACAGAACAAGAACACGTGGCCTTAATAAAAGGAACTTGGACTGAGGATGAGCCGGTTTTGGTGCGGGTGCACTCCAGTTGTTTAACCGGGGATGTATTTGGGTCTTGCCGTTGCGATTGCGGCGAACAATTGGAAAAGGCCATGCAACTTATTGAAAAAGAAGGTAAAGGCGTAATTGTATATATGAATCAAGAAGGCCGTGGAATCGGATTGCTGAATAAGTTAAAGGCGTATAAATTGCAAGAGCAGGGTTTGGATACGGTGGAAGCCAATTTACAGTTGGGCTTTGGCATGGACGACCGCGATTACGGCGTGGGCGCACAAATTTTACGCGATTTGGGCGTTGGTAAAATGAAGTTGATGAGTAACAATCCCCGCAAACGCACCGGTTTAATTGGCTACGGCTTAGAAATTACCGAAAATGTGCCTTTGTTGGTGGAACCCAATCCACACAATGCCAAGTATTTGAATACGAAGCGGGTAAAAATGGGTCATATCCTTAACGAACAATCAAAATAATTTATGTTGGTTATCAATCCTAAAGATTTAACGATTCCCCAGTTACACCAGTATTTAATTGGCAGTGTGGGACCAAGGCCCATTTGTTTTGCCAGTACTGTCGATGCCGATGGAATTCCGAATTTAGCGCCCTTTAGTTTTTTTAATGTGTTCAGTGCGAATCCGCCGATATTGGTTTTTGCCCCTAACAATAGCGGTCGGACTGGTGAACCTAAACATACTCTACTTAACGTAAAACAGGTACCCGAGGTTGTCATTAACGTAGTTACTGCCTCAATGGTAGAGCAAATGAACGTAGCCGCTGCCCCTTGGGATCGCGGCGTGAGTGAATTTGAAAAAGCGGGATTTACACCGGTGGCTTCGGAGCTTGTACGTCCGTTTAGGGTGTTAGAAAGTCCCTCTCAGATTGAGTGTAAAGTAATTGAAATCAAAGAGATGGGTCAAGGTGGAGGCGCTGGAAATTTGGTGATTTGCGAGGTCTTAAGGATGCACATCCACGAGCGTGTTTTAAATGAAGAAGGGAAGATCGATCAACTGAAAATGGACTTAGTAGGTCGATTAGGTGGCAGTTGGTATTCTAAAACCGATGCAGCTGCTTTGTTTGAATTGGGGCAACCCATGTCGGTTACATTGGGTTACGATCGGTTACCTGACTATATTAAACAAAGCGAAAGATTGTCGGCAAATGATTTAGGCAAATTGAGTTCCGTATTGTCAATGCCCAACGAACACGTGCTGGAGGCGGTTCGCTTGGATAGGCAGTTGGGACAGGAATGGACACAGGTACGGGAATATATTGATAAGGGTGATTACGATAAAGCGCTTGCTTTATTACTATTAAGCCACGAATAATACCAGCCCGAGTCCTTGAGTTCAAACTCTGCGTTGTATCTTTGCGCTATGAGTTTGGCAGAACAAATTAATGAAGGCATTAAAGTGGCTATGAAGGCCAAAGATGCCGATCGTTTGCGCACCTTGCGGGGAATAAAAAGTGCATTTATGTTATTACAAACTTCGGAAAAGTCAGCGAGCTTAACCGAGGAAGATTATACCAAGGTTTTGCAGAAATTGGCAAAACAGCGCAAGGATTCTTTGGAGGTATTTGAATCACAAAATCGGGAAGATTTGGCGGCGGTAGAGCGTGCCGATTTGCAACTTATAGAAACGTTTTTACCCGCGCAAATGGATCCTGCTGAAGTACGGATTTTAGTAGCGGGAATTATTGCCGATCTCGGTGTGAGCGGTCCAGCGGCTATGGGAAAAGTAATTCCTGTTGCCATGGCAGCCCTCGCAGGTAAAGCCGATGGTAAAT
>JBIKIM010000025.1:0-8338 GCA_044361605.1 Bacteroidia bacterium
TTTAATGGACTCGGTGTTGGATTGACAAGAAACGAACAATGAGACCCATAAAAGTAGGGTAATTCTAAATCGAACCATTCAACAAAGATGAACTTAAAATGGCATTAATACTATGATTTAATGCACGCGTTCAGCTCCGATATACGTTTTGCGTACTTTTACCCGTTTGATTTGAGCCTCTTCGGCGGTCATTAAGTCTTTATTCAGCACAATAAAATCGGCTAATTTCCCCACTTCAAGAGATCCTTTATAGGATTCTTCTCTATTGGCGAATGCCGCCCAATACGTCATGCCCCATAACGCTTCTTTGCGGCTTAGGGCTTGGTTGGGTAAAAATGGTTCGGTGAGCGTACCGTTTAAATCTTTTCTAAAAACAGCCGAATAAAAAGTCGCAAATGGGTTCATGTTTTCGACCGGAAAGTCAGTACCCAAGGCCACACAGCCGCTTTGTACCAACAAATCTTTGTATGCATAAGCACCGGAACGGGGTTCGTAAAACTTCAAACCTCTTTTCTGACTCGAATCGGAGCACAAGCGCTGGAAGGCCCAAGGCGCATCTGAGGTAGCATGGGTGGGCTGAATACTAGGAATTACACTCAAGCCTTTGATTAATTTACGGTCTTTTGGATCCATAATTTGAGCGTGTTCAATGCGCCATCGGGCATCGAAACCCGGTTCTAAATAACGGGCAAACTCTTGAGCAACAATGGCGTTGGCACTATCTCCAATCGCATGTACACACGCTTGGTAATGCAACTTATACAACAGAGACAATGTGCCACTGAATTCGCTGCGTTTCATTAATTGTAACCCGTGATGCCCATGGCGATCGCAATACGAATTTTTAAGTAAAGCGCCCCGAGAACCCAAGGCTCCGTCTAAAAATATTTTAACCGCCGGAGCATGCAAATGCCAAGACCAAGGCAAATCCCGTTGTATCAGATGAACGAAATTATCAGGGTTGGCCATCAACATGGCATAAATACGCATTTTCAATGCGCCGCTCTTCTGCAAACGGTCGTAAAAAGTCAATTCACTGTATTCCAATCCCGCCTCATCTAAGGTGGTTAATCCGTAAGCATAACATTTTTTCGCTTCACATTTAATGGCCTTAACCAAAGTGGGTTCGTCGAGTTTAGGGATAAAAGATTGAATCCAATCGGCAGCCAGATCTATAAAAACGCCACTGGGTGTTCCATCTGGCATTCTTAAAATTTCTCCGCCATCAATCAACGTATCGTAATTCAAATTAAGCAATTCAAGTGCCTTGCGATTGACCCAAATTGCATGTCCATCGATACGACTGAGTACAAGGGGCTTAGAGGTGGTGTTTTCTAAGTCTTTCCAAGTTGGAAATTGCTGTCCTTCAAAGGTGTTTTGATCCCAACCGCGACCGATAATCCAATCGCGCTTTTTATGGTTTCGGGAGAATTTTTTCACGGCTTTGCGGATTTTTTTAACTTCCGTAAAGCCCCATAAATTGAGCTCTTGTGTTCCCCGACAGTGGGCTAAAAAGTGGCAGTGGGCATCAATAAAGCCCGGGAAGATATAACCGCGATGTTTTTTAATTTTTGCCGTTGGATAACGCTTGCGGGCAGAATCGTAGGTGCCTGTAAATAGAACGCGATCGGCTTGCGTAACCAGGGCCTCGGCCGTTTGCCACGCCGTATCGCAAATATAAATTTGCTTTGCCTTATGCAGGGTAATGGGAGATAATTGGGCTTGAACAGATAAACTTGCGAAAAATGCGATTAATACTAAGCCAAATTTTTGGGGGATAAGTCGAAATAGTGGGTCTATCATAAAGCGTTTAATTAACTTCGCCATTAACGCAAATCTAAGCATAAGCCTTCCCATGAAACGAATATTAAAAATCCTAGCCCTTGTAATTTTACTCGCGGCTGTCATTGGCTGGTATTTTTACCAAAAACCTACCAATACGACTATGACGGGTAAACCCGATTTTACGTTGAATTTAAACACGTATGTAAACGAAGGAATACAAGCGAGTGAATCTGATTTTAACACGAAATATGTAGGTAAAACCATACAATTTAACGGGGTAGTAAAGTCGAGTAGCATCCAAACGACCGGAAGCACCTTGTTTTTTGAAGACACCAACGAAAATGTGATTGTTACGGCTGCATTTGATGCGGAACGCAATGCCGAGTTACAAACAATTAAAGCGGGTGCGTTGTTATCGTTAAAGTGCATGTGCAATGGCATGGCAAAACCTCAAGATCCCGACGATTTGTTATCTGAGACCAGTTTTACGTTCAACCGCTGTTCAATTATTAACGCCTCCGAATTGTAAAAAGGGTGGGATTGATAACAAAATTATCGAAATCAACTGCCTAATCCGTTCACAATAAACCAGAAAAACATGAAAAAAAACCACGTACTTATTGCCATAGTCGCACTGCTCAGTTGGACTCAAAATACGGTCCAAGCCCAAACCTTTAAAACAGCAACAGGAATCGTAAGTTTCACGAGTAAAACAGATTTTGAAACCTTTGAAGCCATAAACAACCAGGTAAGCGCGGCCTATTCAAAAGGAAAAATCCAGTTTCGGGTACCCGTAAACGCCTTTATTTTCGAGAAAAAGCTCATGCAAACGCATTTTCAAGAAAACTACATGGAATCAGCTAAGTATCCCAATGGAAGTTTTAAAGGGACTGTTATATACCCGGAAAATTTCAAACTCAGCACTAAGGCCCAAAACGTTAAGGTCAAAGGGATATTTAACATTCACGGGGTTGAGAAAGAAACCGAAATTTCAGGCAGCATAACCCAAACAAAAACCGGAATTTTGCTTAGTGCTAATTTTTCTATTCTGTTGAATGATTTCAATATCAATATTCCGGTTTCCTCGATAAATAAAATAGCACAGAATATCGATATTCGCGTAGATGCCCAATTAACAGCCAAGTAATTAACGATAGATTTAACTATTTAAGCCATGATAGCACCCGTTTTTGTAAAAGCTGCGAGATTTAATAAGGCATTCGTTGGGTGCCTTTTATTGGTTTTTACCTCCTGCACGTACGACAAACAGGATGATGAATACGGTAAAAACACCTGCGATACCTCGAACATACGGTATGTAGACATCCAAAATCGGTTGGAAACACAATGTTATGGATGTCATACCGAGTCGGCTCCAAGCGGCAATGTGGTGATGTATGATTACAACAGCCTAAAAACATTGGTTAACACAGATAAAGGTACGCTTCTCGCTTCTATCAACCACACATACGCAAGTCCGATGCCAAAAGGCGGACAAAAATGGGATGTTTGTAGCATTGAAAAATTGGAAGCATGGATCAATCAAGGTATGAAACCATGATGCCATTGGCAATTATTCTTTCTGTTTTTTGTCAAGCGTTGAGCGGTTTTGCCAGCGACAGCACTACCATTACATCCAATCAAAATAGGGTTCTCGTTGAGGATAAACCCTTAACTAAAACCGCAGCCCAGGCGAAATCGCTGCGATTGATAACCGGACATACCGCGGCTACACTGCCGAAAGGAAATTTAGAAATTGCGATCCAACACCGCTTTGGGGAATTAAATTCAGGAGCATACAACCTTTTTGGGTTAGATAATTTTAACAGCATGCGCATCGGGGTAGATGCGGGCATCACGGATCGGTTAACCATTGGGGGCGGACGTAGTTCCAATCGGAAAACGTACAATGCCTATGCCAAGTACCGCCTATTAGGATTGCCAGAAGGTAATTTCAACATTACATACGTGTCGGATATAGCCATTGATGCACGCCTGCGTGCCGATTGGAATGTGGAATCACTTAGAAACATACACCGTTTATTTTATACCCATCAACTAATCGCTTCGTGGCAAATTACGGACAATTGGGTCGTAGCGATTGCCCCCACCTTGGTGCATGCCAACTTGGTGAGTCAGTCTAATATATCCAATGATATGCCGATACTCGCTTGGTATGTTCGCAAGCAAATAATCTCTAAATTAGCGTTAACAGCAGAGGGGAGTGCATTGATTCAATCTTTAAATACGGTAAAGCCCAAATCCAATCCAACATTAGGTTTCGGTTTTGAATATTTCACGCCCCGTCATGTATTTCAAATAAATGTCACCAATTCAAGGGCCCTTAATGAAGCCTATTTCTTAACCGACAATCCCAAGTCCACCCAAATCGGTGATTTTTGTTTGGGATTTAATTTGATTCGCCGGTGGTAGTTTTTCGTATTTTTGAATTGGCCCAAGGTATGCCTAAATTAATGCGGGCGATTTTGCACAATAGCCGGTTTTTTGTAGGTAGATTGGCTTTTGTAATTGTGTTAGTACACGGGGCTTCTTTGAGTGCCCAAACCGATTTTGACTTACTCGAGGAAGATTCCCAAATCCGTGTCGAAAATGTGAATTATGCATTCAAAACAACCAAAGTAATCAATTTACAGAGCTTAGAATTAACAGACTTTGGGGTTTTGGATTTTAAAATGATGCACCGATTTGGAGCCATAAATTCAGGTCCGGTTAATGCTTTTGGTTTGGATCAAGCCAGTGTTCGATTTGGATTGGAATATGGAATTACGCGAAATTTCATGGTGTCTTTAGGCAGAAGTAACGTAAATGGATTGAAAAATGCAGATGCGTTTGTGAAGTATCGGATTATGCATCAGAACTCCGATAATAGCAGACCCTTTTCTTTATTGGTGTTAGCGGGAGCTCAGTACGCATTAATTAATCCTCTATCTTCCTACTATTCAACCCCGGAAGAACGCAGTTCCTATGTACTGCAAACTATAATTGGACGTAAATTCTCTGAGAAATTCAGTTTACAATTAAGTCCTACGTTTATTGCCAATGCGTATAATTCCCGTTGGACAGAACCGGGAATTGCGGCTCAAAACCTATGGGCTTTGGGTGTTGGATTCCGATATAAGCTAACCACTCGTACTGCCTTCAATGCAGAATATATTCCAATTTTTAACCCTCAAGGAGCCGTTTACAATAGTTTATCCTTAGGATTGGACGTAGAAACAGGAGGACATGTATTCCAATTTCAACTTACCAATAGTGCGGGTTTGAACGAAACCCAATTCATTGCCAATTCAACGTCTCAATGGAACAATGCCGGGATACGACTCGGTTTTAATTTGTCGCGGGTTTTTACCATTGTCAAATAGCGCTTCCATTTTCAAAATTTAGGCTTAGATAGGGTGAAATTCCCCACAGAACTACCCCGACAAACTTCAATAGGAAGGAATTACAGAAAGAAGGGCTCACCTAAAATCAGATCGTAAGGTAGTTGCATACGCTTAGCTTCCAATGGTTTGAAGGGTCTTCCGACTGAATAAATAGCGCTCTACGAATATCAGATCGTAAAGGTATTTAATATACGATTAGCTTCCAATGGTTTGAAGGGTCTTCCGACTGTATAAATGGGGATTGCCTTTAATCTTGCGGATGCGCAATTGAATGGGAGCACGTTGGGATTTCTTATCTTCAGGTCCGCGATACTCATAACTCACACGCAATCTGCTTTTTGTGTCCCAATTGGGAATGTCGGCCAACTTTATAGGATGATGCAACCAATCTTTATGTTGATTCATCCGACTCGTATTAGGCGTAAATCGATAATCGATTTGGTTCAAAGCCCTATTGAAACCCTCTTGGAAAATAGCCGTAACTAAATGAAATTCTCTAAATACTTCGTTACAAGTAAAACCATCTTCCACGGATATCATGAGAATATCATTTCTTTCAATAGCACCCAATTGGGCTTCTATTTCCTTGAAGTCAATAAAGAGCCCATCATTCATAGGTAGCATTTTTGTGATGGATTTATGCGATTCTAAGAAAGAGGAATCTGACACAGTTGCGGAATAGTACTCCCCACCGGTTATGAAGTTCCTTTCTACGCCTTTACTCGCCGATGGAATTAACCACAATCGCGACCAAAAGTAGGTTTGGAGGTTAATGTCGGAACCGGCATGTAATCCAATCCAAAACACTTTGGAAGAATCTGAAATCTGAAATATTGAATTTAATGGGGTTATTTTGTCTTTCTTGAGATTTTCGAGTAACCAAACAGATTTTATGGGGTAGGTATTTAGATGGAAATTCAATACATCTGCTGGACCATCGAGCAAAGTTAGGTCCGCCATATTGTATTTTTTGGATTCCATACTAGAAATGGCTTTAATCGGACTGGCATATCGGTCTTCAAATGCGGTTGTGAAGTACCCTTTTTCTTTACTTAAGCTGAAAAACAAAATTGCGACCCATAAGAAATTGAAAAATCGCAATATGCTAACGGGCATCTTTTGGAATAGAACTGAAATTCCCCCTAGTAAGAAAGGCAGCCCGAAAAACAAGGCATTATGTTGCAAAACCGGCTTTTGTACAAGAGAATAAACGTACGAAATGAGAAATACCAATACCCAAATGCCCCCAAGCGCCATTGATTTTTGTATTAAGTTGGCTGAAAGACCCTTCTTGTATGAAAAAAAAGCACCGGTTACCAAAAATAGAGTCAACCAAATGCTTACTAAATTTGATTGATTCAAAATATAGTATACATGCGCAAAAAGAAAGTTGTATTGAGGTTTTCCTAACCAGGATAAGCCCCCTTCCTTTAATTGAGATATGAAAATCCCAAAATGAGGCGCGTAGAGTATAGCCGCGCCTACTCCGATGGCCAAAAATTGCGAACGCGTTAAACGGCGCATCCATAACTCCGATGCCAAAAACAAGACACCCGTTAGGGCTGCCATGTAATGGGTATAGGTCAAAAGCGCTAAGGAAATGGCCATAAGTGCCGCCCAAAGGGTATTTTTTGCTTTCTTCCGATAGAGGCGTTCACTGCTGAACGCCAAAAGTCCTAGCCAAAAAAAAGCGATCGAGTAGGGGCGGACCCAAATGCCCATACTTACAGGCCACCACAACAATGCCAAACTGGAAAATACAAAAAAGGCGGTTTTGCGGCCCATGCGCATCCAGAAAAAGGCATAAAAAAGGGAAATGCCCAATAGACTCATAATGCCCCATAACATTTTAAGGTGCAAGGGACTTAGAATTCCCATTTGGGCATTAATCCATAAGAATGTTTGAACAAGCGCGGGGTGACCGTCAATGGTAACACCCGTTTGAATGTGGGCATTAAACGTGTGCGCATTTTCAGCACGAAAGAGGGCCCCCAGTTCATCGGAATCATAGGGTCGGTCTTGCAGCCATATAAAACGGACGGCAATCGCGAGTATTAATACCAGAAAAAACGGAATATGGCGGTACCAAAATGTACGCCGCAACGCAGGGGTCATTAGGTTTTTTGTTTGCTTTTTTGTGCGGACGGAAATAAAATATTATTCAGAATTAAGCGAAATCCTGGGCTATTGGGATGTAAATTCAGATCGGTTGGGGGTTCGCCGACATGGTGCTGGTAATCTTCCGGATCATGACCGCCATAAAAGGTAAACGTTCCTTTCCCAATTTCACCGTGAATATAACGGGCTTCGTTCAAAAGTGCATTTTCTCCCATGACCAGTACATCGCTTTTGATCAAATCTTTGTGAAAAGCCGTTGTTTGTCCCATGAATCCCCGAACAGTTCGGGTATGATTTTGACATAAAATGGCAGGGATTAAATCCCATTTAGCGGAATAATCGAAAAGGGTAAACAAATCCGTTTCTTCTGTTACATTTCGGCGTGTTGGGTCTACATCGATATCGCTGAATTCGTAGGCATAGGGACTCCGTTCAAGGGTAAAGTTTTTAAAGGCAAAGCAGTGTTGGTATTCTAAATCTTGTTGAGCACTTGGACTGATGCCGTCGCCGTCGAACATCCGTTCACAAACGTCCGTATTTTGGGCCGCTAAGGCAATATCGTAGGTGTCGGTTGCGCTGCACATGGCGAAAAGAAAGCCTCCCCCCATGCAGAATTCTCGAATTTTCAGTACCACGGCGCGTTTGAGTTCTCGGCCCGATTTAAATCCATGTTTGCGAGCCATAGACTCCGTTTCATTTACTTGGTCAACATACCAAGGTGCAGTCGAAAATGAAGCCCAAAATTTGCCGTATTGACCGGTAAAATCCTCATGGTGCAAATGAAGCCAATCGAATTGAGGTAGTTTTCCATTGAGTACCTCGTCGTCGAAAATTACCGTGTAGGGAATTTCAGCATAGCTAAGGACCATCGTTACGGCATCGTCCCAAGGTTGTTTTGTTTTGGGAGAATACACCGCGATTTTGGGCGCGTTTAGCAATTTCACCATATTCATATTTACGGAGGGATTGGCGATTTCAGACTCAATTTGATCGGCCGCCGTTTCGCTAATAACGGAGTAACTAACCCCGCG
>JBIKIM010000026.1:0-8264 GCA_044361605.1 Bacteroidia bacterium
CAATTCCATTGGTTGATCTTATCGTTACCGCTACGGGTAACTGTAACATCGTTCGTGCCGAGCATTTTGAGGCTATGAAAGACAAAGCAATCGTGTGTAATATTGGTCACTTCGATAATGAAATCGATATGGCTTGGATTGAAAAAACACACGGTGGCAGTAAATATACGGTTAAGCCACAAGTAGACGTATTCAACGTAAACGGTAACGAAATCGTTATCTTAGCAGAAGGTCGCTTGGTGAATTTAGGTTGTGCTATGGGTCACCCTAGTTTTGTAATGAGTAATTCCTTTACCAATCAAACCTTAGCGCAATTAGAACTTTGGAACAATGCCCATACCTACGAAAATAAAGTATATGTATTGCCTAAGCACTTAGACGAAAAAGTAGCCAAATTGCATTTAGCTAAAATTGGAGCTGAATTAACGTTGTTAACGCAAGAACAAGCCGATTATATTGGTGTAAGCGTGGACGGTCCTTTCAAACGCGACGAGTACCGCTACTAATAGATTTTAACCCATATAGAAAGCCGTATCTTTTAAAAGGATACGGCTTTTTTTATGCCTTGGGGAATTGAGAATGCGTGTTCCATTCGGTCTTTTCAGTGCTTTTAGAAGTTAAGCGAACTTCCGAGATTGCGTATGGCCAATTCGGTTGTCGTAAACACTTTTTTTCTTAGTGCTTTTTAACAAATGCGTGCTAATGGGAAGGTCAAAACGCAGAAATTCTAATATCCACAGTAAGGTGTAAATAAAAGAGAAAAGCGGATTTTTTAGTTTGAATTTATACGGACTTTTATGACTCACTTTGTTTATGGCTTTAAATAAATCCATAAAGGCCACATTATGGCTCACCATTAAATGTCGGCAATTCCAATGTCCCTCGTCCTTTAAGAGCTCGAGGGTGCGGAACACCAAGTCTTCTACAAAAATGAATCCGTTAGACCCTTGAGGTACAATCGGATTTAAACCATTAGCGGCATTGATAATCTGGGTGGAACTGGTTTTTTTGGGGTGATAGCCTAAGATTACGCCGGGATTAACGATTAATACATTTAATCCTTCGTGCGCCCCTCTCCAAACTTCCATTTCGGAAAGTTGTTTGCTAAGGGCATACGGCGTATTAAAACGAGAATCGGTCCAGGTTTCGTTAATCGTAATAGGTTCGTTGTTTTCGGGTCTACCTAAAGCGGCAATAGAGCTCACGTGCACCAAATGGGTGCGTTTATTGACCAAGCACGCGTTTACGACATTCCGCGTTATGAATTGATTGGTATTGAGCGTTTCTTCTTCTTCACTGGATTTGAAAGAAATGAGAGCGGCGGTATCAATGATGTAGTCATATGGGAATGCCAATATGTCGCATAAGGTGGCCACATCGAGGGCATCGCCTTCAATCCACTGAAATGTTCCTTTTTTGACTCCGGTTTTGTGGCTGTAATAACCGCCCAAGTCCGAATAGGGTTGCAAGTCTGCTTTCAGCGCAGAGAGCAATGCCATATCGGGATTTTCGACTCCTTCGTAAAATTGGTCAATAGAGTCGGCTAAATCAGTAGCACTATCGGCCCGTTTAAGGCCATCTACGTTCCAACCTAAACGCAGTGCTTGTTGTACCATATGCGTGCCTACGAAACCAGTGGCTCCGGTGACTAAAATATGGGGCGTCATGATTGGGGCTGTTTCTTATTCAGCAAGTATTCCAACTGTTGTTCGGGTGTAACTAAACCTTTTTCAATAAATTCAACCATTTGTTTGGCTTGTGGCGCAATTTCATGATCGGGGAATTCTAGGATGAATTTTTTGTATAAATCAAGGGCACGGTCGTAAACTTGATGCAATTCGTAATGATGTGCAGCCATTATATACAGATCAATACGTTGATTGGTGTTCTTTTTGAACGTTTCAAGGTATACTTCTGCCCATTGGGATGCTTGCAAAGAGTGGTTACGAGCCAATTTGATTTGTATGGCTCGGTAAGCAAACGTATCAGATCGGGAATTTTTGGGATTCGAAATGGCAAAGGCCCATAAGGCACTATCGGCGTTTTGGGGTAGTGCATCGATTTTTAGCGTGGGCGATACCTTGCCATAAAAGCTGTTGATATACGTAAGTTCTTTGTCGATATTACTGTTACAAGCTCCCCAAAAAGTCAAAATAGTGAGGCCTAAAATCACACGAATTTTCATGGGTTCGAATTTACAATAAAGCAGTCAAAGTTGTGAAAAACTTGGGTACATCTAACCAAAAATCGGTTGTAATCTTGTGTCATGAGTGAAAATCCCGTGGTTCCGCAGTACACCGAAAACGAAATCCGAAGTCTGGATTGGAAAGAGCATATCCGCCTGCGTCCCGGAATGTATATCGGTAAATTGGGTGATGGTAAATCGCCCGAGGATGGGATTTATGTATTAATTAAGGAAATTATCGATAATAGTATCGACGAACACGTGATGGGTAATGGCAAGCGCATCGATGTGAAAATAGACGAGAAACGCGTAATTGTTCGTGATTATGGTCGAGGAATTCCCTTGGGAAAAGTTATTGATTGTGTATCAAAAATAAATACCGGTGGTAAATACGATAGCCGTGCATTTCAAAAAAGCGTAGGTCTGAATGGCGTGGGAACAAAAGCAGTGAATGCGTTAAGTTCCTTTTTTAGGGTAGAAAGTTTCCGAGAAGGAAAAACAAAGCTGGCCGAATTTAGCGCCGGTGAATTGGTGGTCGATGCGCCTGAAACCGACACGAATGAGCGCAACGGCACGCGAATGACCTTTGAGCCGGATGCGTCTATTTTTAAAAATTACCGATTTATTCATGATTTTATCATCGAACAAATCAAAAACTATACCTACCTCAATAGTAAGCTTACCTTAGTATACAACGGAGAGTCTTATGCGTCTCGCAACGGACTTTTGGATTTGTTGGGAAGTAAAGTAACGCCTGAGAATGCCTTGTATCCTGTGGTGCACTTGCAATCTGAGGATTTTGAAATTGCCTTTACCCATACGGAGGCTTACGGAGAAGAATATTACTCTTTTGTAAACGGTCAGTATACCACACAAGGTGGGACCCATTTAATAGCGTTCCGAGAGGCTTATGTTAAAACGATACGCGATTTTTACAAAAAAGACTACGATGCGGCAGATATTCGAGCCTCCATCACAGCTGCGGTGAGTATTCGGGTGGTTGAACCTGTTTTTGAAAGTCAAACCAAAACCAAATTGGGGTCTTCTGAAATGGAGCCCGGTGGTGCCTCTTTGAAATCGGCCATGCTCGAATTTGTCAAAAAGCATGTCGATGATTTTCTGCATCAAAATCAACCCGTTGCTGATGCGCTGATCAAGAAAATCTTACAAAACGAGCGCGAACGTAAAGACATGGCGGGCGTTCAGAAATTGGCCAAAGAACGCGCGAAACGAGCCAACTTACACAATAAAAAATTACGCGATTGTCGGATACATTTTACCGATCAGAAAAAAGACGAGCGCCACGATTCTACGTTATTTATAACGGAGGGAGATTCGGCGAGTGGAAGTATCACCAAAAGCAGAAATCCCGATTTACAAGCTGTTTTTAGTTTGAGGGGTAAACCTTTGAATTGTTACGGCCTCAAGAAAAAGGTAGTCTACGAAAATGAAGAGTTTAACCTCTTGCAGCACGCCTTAAATATTGAAGAATCTTTAGACGAGCTTCGGTATAATAACATTGTAATTGCTACCGATGCCGACGTAGACGGTATGCACATTCGTTTGTTGTTAATGACCTTTTTCCTGCAGTTTTTCCCGGATTTGGTTCGTAACGGACACCTTTATATTTTACAAACGCCTCTTTTTCGGGTTAGAAACAAGAAGGAAACCATTTATTGTTACAGCGACCGCGAGCGCATAGATGCGATTGAAAAACTAGGTCCCAAGCCAGAAATTACGCGATTTAAAGGATTGGGGGAAATCTCGCCTCACGAATTTGCTAATTTTATTGGGGAAGACATCCGTTTGGAGCCTGTAATTTTGAAACAAGACTCAAACGTTGAAAAGCTTCTCAAATATTATATGGGGAAAAATACCCCTGAAAGACAAGAGTTTATTATTGATAATCTGGTGATTGAGAAGAACGACTTGGAGGTCTGATTAGTTGTTAATTGTCAATTGTCAATTGTTAGTTGTCAATTGTCAATTGTCAATTGTGATTAATAAGGGCTAATGTATTCGTAGGGCTTCTTTTTTGGTTTTTTCTTGTAATCGCCGCGTTTCCAAGCTTCAAAGAATTGCATCCATGCTAAAGGACTAAGGTAATTTTGTGGGGGTGCTTGTTGGTAATAATAGAGTTGTTGGGCCCGTTGTTGGGTAAGAAGCGACTGTGCTTGATGGGCATCGTTAGGCCTCATTCGCAATTCTTCCTTCATGGCCTCGCTCTCTAAGTTTTTACGAGCCCGTTCCATTGCATCGTCGGGAACACTTCTCGACACAAATTCATGGTTAAATAAGGACTTTAGGGGCAGCGCTCTTATAAAAATCGCAGGTAAATGCACCGTGTCTTGGGTTAATAGTTTTACCACGCTGTATCGATTGCCCATTAGGGTATCGGGTACCACGTGCCAAGATCCCACTTTTTCTATTTGTTGAAACAAAATCGTATCGCCTCTCTTCACCACTACATCGAAATAGCCATTCACATCGGTATAGCCAATTAAACCCCTGCGGTTACTGCGAATATTTACAAAGGGGATTGCCTTTAAACTATCTGAGGTTAGCACTAAGCCCGTAAAAAGAATAAACTGATTATCTTTTTTGGGTGTTTGCGCGTGTGCCACTTTTGAGGAAATAAAACTTCCCCAAAGAAAAATGAGCATTAAAACCCGTCGGATGTGCATGTGTAAGTCTCGAAAATACATAAAAAAAACCTTAAGGGAAAACCCATCCTACAAGAAGGGCTGCTGCAACGATAAAAGGAGAAGGTATTTTTTTGCTGGCCAATGCCAAAACGGTAAATAGCAACACCCCGAGATGTATGAGTTTATGTTCAGGATTGCATAGAATCCATTGACTAGAAACCGAGTCTCCTATACTGAGTGAAGCCGTTAGGATAAATCCCACAGAAACGGCGAAAAGCGCGGGTAGGCTGCGCTGCAAGAATTCAATCGATTTTATATTTTCCCAAATTGGAAACGCGAAAAACACAAATAAGGTACCAGGCAGAAATACGGCAATAAGACCAATGAGAGCCCCTAAAAGTTGGTAAAACGTAGAAAAGCCACTGTTTTTCATGGAAACGGCATTCACATAAGCGGCTAAATTGAAGTTAGGACCCGGAATGGCTTGTACAATACCGATACCGGCATTGAGTTCATTCATTGAAAGTCGCTTCGTATGATTCACGTATTGTTCTACGGTCATCGCAGCTAGGACATGTCCTCCGCCTAAAGATAAGCTACTATTGCGATAGGTGTTTTCAAATAGCACAATAGGTTCGACCCATTTAGATTCTTTTTCAAATTTCGAAAAGATGAATCCCGCTATGCCTACAATAAAAAATATGCCTACAAACCAAGCCAAGTTGCGCCATTTAATGGTTACGTGGGCAGCCTTGAATGTTTGCACGGGAGCCGTGCCCAATTGGGCGCCTAGAAATCCCGCAACGAGCATGCAAAAAGGATATATCCAAGGGGTTTGAATGGCAAAGCCAACGATACCGGTTATCCAAAATATGGCATAATGTAATTTAGACGCTTGTATCCATTGATACATACTATAGGTGCCATAAGCCATAAATCCCAAAACCGCGGAGCCCATAAACTGCAATTCATTCGACCCAATAAATTTAGGGGAAACGGCCAATGCGGTTATGATTAAAGCGCCCGGCAGTGCCCATAAAATGAGCGCTTGAAGCGCCAAGCGCGTACCGCCTAATTTAAGTCCAATGCTGGTGATGGTTTGGGTGGTTGAGGGACCCGGTAACGCACTGCAAAAGGAGTTGATTTCTATGAGTTCATCGTGGGTTATAAAACCCAAACGGTCCACTAAAATTCTTTTAAAATAAGGCAAATGCATCTGAGGTCCGCCAAATGCGGTCAATCCGAGCCAAAAAACAGCACGTAAAAATCGAAAACGGTGGGCTTTTTGTAAATTTGTATTACGATGCATCAAATCTTCAACAAAATTCGGCAAAATTCGTGGGTTTTTATTGCGGTACTACTCACACTAACCCTTCCCTTACAGCAGTGTACCTCTGAAAAACCCGAAAAAGAAACGCGTGTTTTGATGTTGCAATCGGTTGATACGTTGTGGAACGAATTGCAATTCGTGCGGTCTCAGTTTAAATTCAGAATGGATGAATTTGTTGAGCGTAAAACGGATATGGAGAAACAATTAATCAAAGCACAATTTTTAGACGGTAGCAAATTGAACGAAACCGATAAAGCAACCTTCGATAAATTCAACGGCGTTTATAGGGTTTACAAATCTTTGGCATCGAAGTACAAGCAGACTGTACTTGCGGCGGAAGATGTGTTTTATTCGATAAAAGGACTGGAGAAAGAAGTAAAAAAGGGCACCTACGATGAAGATATTCTGAATTTTAAGATAGAATATGCGGCTTTAAAAAAGAAATTGGCCGAAAACAAATCGATGGCCTTGGATGTAACCGAAAAATTAACGGCGGTTGAACCCCTATACCTCAGAACATCCGAAATTATAGAGGGTCTTTTGGAAGCCCAGCTGCCAGAAAAGCCTTAATCGAGGTTAATTTGTTGCAGTAACGCTTCCCGATGGGAATCCCACGTTGAATCTATTTCAAGCTGCTGTAATCGCGTGTGACTCTTATGAGCTTCCACCTTACGCCGCTCTTCCGCAGCAGATAAATAGTTGCGCAATGCGGGTTGGGCGTGCGTTTCTATGAGTCGGGTAAAAATGTAATCGGTGGCCCATGGGTTGGGATGCATTAAATCGGTTTTGAAAAATCTAAAGTCGCGAAGTTCTTCGTTGAAAATCTCAAAGGAAGGAAAATATCGGAGGTGTGGGTTTGCGGAAATATGGTCATTAAGCGCCACTTTCAAAATTGATTTACTGAGGGAATTTTCCCGAACGCCATCGCGTAAATGTCGCACGGGACTAATGGTGTACACCACTGTTAAATGGGGGTAATATTTCCGAATGAGGGCTTCGATTTTTTGTAAATCTTGTTCCACCTCTACAGGTTTAAAGCAGGCTTTTTGGAATTCTTTTTGGGGAATTTTATGACAGTTGGCTACCGATTCTTGAGTTAGGTTCCATTGGTAATAATGGGCGGAACCTAAGGTGATAAACAGCACGTGTGAGTCTAAAAGTGCTTGGTGGCTCCATCGAGCGAGTTGGTCCAATTGGTTTTGCAACACAGCGGCTTCTGCGTTCTGAAATCGGTTGGCCCCGTCTAGGAAATGCCAAGCGTTGGAGGCGAAATACAGCTGAATTTCGCGTTCTTTCGTAAATATTTCCAAGGCCTTTCTGATGGCTTGCGGGCTAAAAAGGGTGCCAAACGGATTGGTATGAGTAGGGATGTATAAATCGTGAAAGCGCTGCGACATTTCATCGCTGAAACAAGATCCCAAGAAAAAAAGATTCGAGTTGGGCGCTATAAATGGATCTGGAGTTATAGGGAAATCAGATTGTAGCGATTGCTTCATCGATTGGGCGGAATTCATGCGGCAATTTACACAAAAAAGAAAGGTCCGTATTAAGGACCCTTCTTTTACCAAACTAAACCAAAATAACGTTTTATGTTATTTCTTTACTAGGGAAACCAACCTATCCCAAGATTTTTTTGAAAGCGTACGTTCTAATTCGTTGAGAACCTCGTGTAAATTTTGGGAACTTGCGATAAGAATTCGACTTTCATTGTAACTATGACGTAATGTTTTGATAAATGTTTCCTTTGAGTTTGTCAGTAATTGGTCATATTGGACTTGCGTCAAGGTGCCTCCGTTTAATCGGTCTAAAAGAACGATTTTGTATCGTTTCAAACTGTCAAGCTGGTAATCAATGAGCTCTTGCGTAAGGCCTACTATTTCTGTTTGACGTATATGGTATTGGTTTAATGCACCGTTCGCATGTTCTTTTTCTGTTTGTGATACGCCGGCTTGGTCGATATAAAACTGCAAATTCTGTGGGTTTTGGGCATCGTTAAGTTTCTGTGGGGAAAAGGGCAGGAATAAGTCGTCTAATCCATTATTGGGAATAAGGATTTTTTCGTTTTCGATATCAATATCCCAAACAATTAAATCAGTTCGTATTT
>JBIKIM010000027.1:0-8202 GCA_044361605.1 Bacteroidia bacterium
GAACTTGTTGGGGAACGATATACCCATCGCCGCGCAAATGCAGCATGGCTGGGAAGATGATGCAATGAAAAACGATGTTGTCTTTGCCTATAAAATGAACCAATTGACTGTCGCCGGTCCACCAAGATTCCCAATCGTTCGGACGTGCTTCTTTAGTGGCGGAGATGTAGCCAATAGGGGCTTCAAACCATACGTATAAGACCTTGCCGTCTGCATTTTCAACGGGCACTGGGATTCCCCAATTCAAATCGCGCGTCATGGCGCGTTCTTTAAGTCCGTCGTTGAGCCACGATTTGCATTGTCCTAAAACGGTAGACCGCCAATCGCGTCTTGTTTCAATGTATTGATTGAGGAAGCTTTCTTGTAATTCATCTAAGGGCAAATACCAATTTTTGGTTTCCTTTAGAATGGGAGTGGCACCGCTTAGGGCCGATTTGGGATTAACGAGTTCGTTTGGCGAAAGGGTGGAACCGCATTTTTCGCATTGATCGCCGTAGGCGCCAGGATTCTGACATTTCGGACAATCGCCGGTTATGTAGCGATCGGCTAAAAATTGTTGGGCTTCGGGATCGAAAAATTGCTCGGATACAATTTCTTTAAAAGCCCCTTTGTGTAATAAGTTCAAAAAGAATTCTTGCGCGGTATCGTGGTGCACTTTGGCACTGGTGCGGCTGTAAACGTCAAAATTGATATCGAAGTCTGAAAAGGAATCTCGGATTACAGCATGATAGCGATCCACCACATCTTGTGGGGTAACGCCTTCTTTTTTTGCCCTGAGGGTAATGGGCACGCCGTGTTCATCGCTACCGCACACAAAAAGTGTTTCTTCCCCCTTAAGTCGCAGAAAGCGCGCGTAGGTATCAGCAGGCAAGTAAACACCGGCTAAATGGCCAATATGAACAGGTCCGTTGGCATAGGGGAGGGCAGCAGTGATGGTAGTTTTGGGCATAGTTTCAAAGGTACAATATTTGGTTTTACTTAGGCAGACAAATCCGTATTGGGATCGGCGGTGACGTTTATTATGGCCCCTGATTTGAGCCGTATTCTTAACACATGATTGCCTTGTGTGGTATAGGCTTTGCCATATTTCCTGGAATAGCGCAAGCCCCAACCTCCGAAATCACGCAAGGGATTTATCTTTTCGAGTGTGACACTTTCAATGTCATCGGCGGGAAGGAATCGTGTTTTTATTATAAACGGCAGATACCGATAATAAAAACCATTGTCATTGAGGGTCCAAGTCAATTTCATTATATATAATAGGAAGCAAAAGAGTGGCACAACAATCAAGGCCGGCAGAGCTGGATTTATTAAATCCTCGAACGATAAATCCGACCAATGTGAACCTTCTTTTTTCATCCCAAGAACAAGTGAAAGCAACATGGTTATAGAGAGAATAGGCAGTGTAATCCAAAAGACCCACGTCATTTTATGTGTTTGAGAAATAGGTTTTAGGGGCAATAGCATGGTTGTACAAAGTTATTTCAAATAATTTGTTTCCAACTTTTGTTAATATCTTGAACTCTTATTATCTTTGCTGCCCTCAAAAAGAACCTGTCATGACTAAACGTACATACCAACCTTCCAACAGAAAGCGCAAAAACAGACACGGATTCCGTGAGCGTATGGCAACCAAAAACGGCCGTCGCGTATTGGCCGCCCGTCGTGCACGTGGTCGCAAGAAATTAACTGTTTCCGACGAGCAGAAGCACAAATAAGCCGTTATGGCTTTTGTTCATGTCACAACCCCTTTCCTTTGCGTTTGGCCGGCATGAGCGTCTGAAGAGTGATGTTCTGATTTCCAATCTGTATCAAAAAGGCAAAGCCGTTACCAAATATCCCCTAAGGATAACGTATCTGCTGCACCACAAAACATATTACACCGATTCATCGGTGAAGGTAAGCATAAACGCAGGCAAAAAAGGCCTGCGTTTAGCCGTTAAACGCAACCGCATGAAACGGGTTTTGCGCGACATTTATCGGCATCACAAACACGTTATAGGAAATACGCTTGACCAACACGGATTGTGTTTGTCTTTGGCGGTTGTGTATGTGGGTTCGCATTTGTCGGATTACGACACCCTCGAACGCTTGTATCTTAAATTGCAAAAACGCCTTATCGATGCGATTGCGGCGGAAGCAAAAAGTATTTCGCCACCAACGGATGTGATTGCGGCGGAATCCATTGAGAGCGGCGATTCGAATAAATCTGAATAAATCGTGTTGAAGTATATTGGCATCGCACTTATTAAGTTTTATCAAGGAGCCTTATCTCCTTTATTGCCTAGCGCATGTCGGTTTACCCCCACCTGCTCGCAATATGGAATCGAGGCATTTCATAAATTTGGATTTTTTAAAGGTGCATGGCTTACGATTAAGCGCATTGCACGATGTCATCCTTGGGGCGGGAGCGGGCACGATCCAATTCCGTAGACTTCACCCCTTATACGGTATATTCGGCCGTGCATTGCCCCAACTACGTCCGTATAATCGCGTGTTGGAAAACTAAACACTATGTCGTATCTTTGCAGCCCCAAAATTAATTTATATGAATCAGAAACAGTATGAAACTGTGATCATTTTAACACCCGTGCTCTCTGAGCAGCAGATGCAAGAAGCTGTTGCAGGCTACAGAGGGTTGATCACAGAAAACGGTGGGGAGATCGTCCACGAAGAAAACTGGGGTCTCACCAAATTAGCCTACCCCATCGACAAAAAGGGCACGGGTTTCTATCACCTAATTGAATTCAAGGCAAATCCTGATTTCGTAGCTAAGTGGGAATTAACTTTCCGCCGCGACGAACGTATTTTGCGTTACCTAACTATCTCACTTGATAAGTGGGCTCTTGAATTCAACCTAAAACGCAGAAGCGGAGAAATTAAAGCGTCTTCAACAGCCAAACAGAAAAAAGCTGTTCTAAACGCATTGTTAGACGACGATTCACTCGACACAGAAGACTAAGCCATGGCAAGAGAAACCAACTTCGTATTCAATCAAACGCCACAAGTACTCCAAAAAAAGAAGTACTGTCGTTTTAAGAAACACGGTATCAAGCACATCGATTATAAGGACAAAGATTTCTTATTGAAGTTCATTAACGAACAAGGTAAGATTTTACCACGCCGTATAACCGGTACTTCCTTGAAGTTCCAACGTAAAATTTCAGTAGCAATCAAACGTGCACGTCATTTGGCTTTATTGCCTTATGTAGCCGACGGTCTAAAATAAACAGGAGGACATCATCATGAAAGTAATCTTAAAAGAAGACATTAAAAACGTAGGTCACAAAGACGATATAGTGGAAGTAAAAGACGGCTATGGTCGTAACTTTTTAATTCCCTCAGGAAAAGCCAAATTGGCTTCTTCCGGCGCTTTGAAAATGCTCGCTGAAGACATCCGTCAGCGCGGATTTAAACTTGACAAATTGAGGAAAGACGCAGAAGCCCTTTCTGAAAAATTAGAAGGTTCTACCATTACCATCGCTACAAAAGCAGGCGGTACCGGTCGTATCTTCGGATCTATAACAACCTTGCAAATCGCCAATGCCCTTAAAGATAAAGGGTTTGAGGTAGACCGTCGCAAAATTGTTTCCGATGATATCAAAGAACTCGGCTCATACGCCGCTCATGTAAACCTTTTCAAAGACATCACAGCCAACATCACTATTGATGTGGTTGCTGAATAATTGTTTGGTTATTGTTGTTGTTAAAATGGCTGCCTAAGGGCAGCCATTTTTTATTTATACTCCTTATCTTTGTGTGCTCATGATTTTGAAACGCCTGGCTGAATTCATCCTCAAACAACGCACCTATTTTGTTTTCGGAATAATCGCTTTTATAGGAGTAATGGCCTATTTCGCCAGTACCGTTCAGTTGGAATACGGAATGCAAAAATTGGTTCCTTCCAGCGATCCTGACATGAAGGCATACCAAAAATTCAAAGAAAAATTTGGAGAAGATGGCAATAAATTAGTCTGCGCCTTTGATGCCCCCGATCTTTTTAAACTGTCTTTTTTTACCGACCTAAGTCGCACCATCGATACCCTTAAGAAAATTGAGGGCGTAGTCGGGGTTTTAAGTCCGGCCTCTGCCTATCACTTTAAATTGGATTCCCAAGAGTATTTGCGCATGGTGCCACTCGTAGATACCCTTCCCCAAAGTCAATCTGAATTGGATTCCAAAGCTGCATTATTCAAAAAGTTGCGCTTTTATGAGGGACTTGTATTCAATCCGGAATCCAAAGTTGCCCTTATGATTATTGTACTGGATCGTAAGGTTATGGAAAGCAAGAAGAAAATTGCCGTAATCCGAGCTGCTTCACAGCACCTGTCTCAGTTGGGCATTCGACAAAATCGCGACATGCACGTGAGCGGGCTTCCGTTTGTTCGATATCGAAACAGTACAACCGTAAAAAACGAAATTCTTCTATTTACTGTTTTTGCATTTTTAGTTACCGCACTACTTATTTTTTTGCTGTTTCGCAGTTTAAGTACCTTATTCGTTTCCTTGCTCTTTATCGCTATAGGGGTGCTGACTATGTTTGGCATAGCCGGTATGTTGGGATTCCGATTGAATGTATTAACGGGTACTTTACCTCCATTACTGGTAGTCGTTGGGGTTCAAAATACAATTTATCTGATCAATGCGTATCACGATCAGTATAGGAAAAATCAGAATAAAAGATTGGCATTAACGGGTATCGTGAGTCATGTGGCGGTGGCGAATTTCCTAATTAATTTCACCACCGCAATAGGATTTGGAACGTTCTATTTTACCCATACCATTATCCTTGAACAGTTTGGTATCTTGGCCTTTATTACCATCAATTTGGTGTTTTTTGTAACCATAATTGGGGTGCCCATATTATACAGTTATTTGCCAGCCCCAAGCTTGAAGCAAACCAAACATTTAGATAATAAACGCATTTCAGGTGTTTTGGTGTGGATTGAACACATGGTATTCCATCGGAAAAGAAGAATTTTTTATTGGTTTTCTCTTTTTACGATTCTTGGAACCGTTTTCTTAATTCGTTTGAAACCTTTGGCCTTTATGGTCGATGACATTCCCCACGAATCAAAAATGTATCAAGATTTGGAATACATTCAAAAGCATTTCCATGGTGCCATGCCCTATGAAATTGTAGTTACCTCCTATGAAGAAGGTGCCGTTACGGAAGTAGCGATGCTTACAAAAGCTCGTAGGTTGCAACGGGCCTTGGCCGATTTTAGCGAATTGTCGAAACCTATGTCATTGGTAGAGGTCATCTCTGCGGCCAATCAAGCGACACACGACAACGATCCCCGATATTACCGCATTCCCTCTTCCATAGAATTAGGCAAATTGGCCTTGAAGATGCCCAAAGATCAGTCATCGGGCTCACAGGGTTTGCTAAAAGGATTGATAGATAGTACCGCTTCGCAAATGCGTATCAGTTATCAAATGCGCGATGTGGGTTCTGTGGCCATGGATTCGGTAAATCAGCAGATCCAACAAATTGCCAAAGATATTTTCCCCGCCGATGAATATAATATCAAGATTACTGGCACCACCCCAATTTTCTTAAAAGGCAACGCTTTCCTGTACGATAGTTTATTGAGAGCCACCTTCTGGTCTCTTTTAATTATTAGTTTCACCATGACCTTCCTATTCCCGAGCTGGCGAATGGTACTTATTGCGATAATCCCCAATTTTGTTCCTATAATTTTTACCGCAGGCCTTATGGGCTATATGGGAGTGCCCTTAAAACCCAGTACGATTTTAGTGTTTAGTATTTCTTTTGGAATTACGGTCGACAGTACCATTCATTTTGTAAGTACCTTCAGGCGTGAAATCATTCAGAATTTACGCTCGGTTCGCTCTGCCTTGTCGCATACCATTCAGGAAGTAGGATACAGTATGATTTACTCCACCATTGCGGTATGTTCGGGATTCTCGATTTTTATATTTTCGGAATTCCAAGGAACGCAAGCGTTGGGATTTCTCACTAGTGTTACCATTTTAGGGGGCACAATAGCCAATTTGTTGTTATTGCCTGCTTTGATTTTAGCCTTCGAGAAATTCATCAATCCGCGCATTGAATTAAGAGAATCGATGCTCGATTTCCCGGAAGAAAATCAGAAATAATCTATCTCGAATCTTACAACAATTGGTTACACCCGCGTACATCCGCATAATCCAAACGACCGAGTACTTCGAAGTTTCCATTGTGATCCAAACGACCTAAATCGTCAGTCGCGATAAACGCGCAACTGTGGTAATTCATTAAGTCAATGATGCATATGCGACCTGTTTTTCCTTGGGGAAGTAGGTGTTGCGGATCTGCGGGATCTTGGATACAAACGCGCATCCAACTTGGACATTCCAAGGCGCCGCCATTTGTTCCATAGGCCTGTGAACTTAGTTCTGTCATGCCGTATTCTGAATGCAATGTTACCCCAGTAAAGGCATCCACCAATTGCGCCGTTACCTCGCCGCGTGTGAGTTCCTTCCCGTGTCCTTTCATACCCCCTGTTTCCACAATTTCGATGTAATTCCAATCTATTTTATTGGGAATTTCAGTAAGGGCTAAGAGTCCAAAGGTGACCCCAAAGAGAAGTACCCGTTTCCCGGAGGAACTCAGGCGTTCTAAATCTTCCACCAAACGAAGAAAATCGCGGTTATAAAAGTCGCCTTGGCCGATTTCGTGTGCCATTAAATGTTCGACCATGTAGATCAGTCCCGAACCACTTCGATCGAGATAACTAGGCAAAAGGGCCGCTAAGTAATCGAAGCGGCGACCTTGAAAGTAGTCGCGAAAACCGCGGGTGAAGGTGTCGATATAGTCAGATGCTTTGTAAATATGATGTTGTGATTGTTGACTCCCGGTAGTGGCACTGGATAAAAACGTAATTTCATGGCTAGGGAAACTGCGAACTGCATGCGTTTTGAAAAGCGAAATAGGTAAAAAGGGAATATCCTCGACTTTTTCGATATTTTGGTCGGTTCTACCCAATAAATGCAGCCATTGGGCGTATACCTTATTGTGGATACATTGAAAACGATACACTTCCAATGCAAATTGGGTAAATTTGAAGTCAGTGAGAGGTACGTTTAGCCAAATATCGCTTGGAATCATCATAACGGTAGCCGTTGTGTTAGGTGCTTGTGATGGCCGCAAAGGTACAACTTCTGAACCGCCCAAATTGGAATTGATATCGGAAGTGCAAGGCTATGATTACAGCAACCGCTACGACAGTTTTTTGCAGTTTCGGTTTTTTTATGAAGATACCGATGGTGATTTGGGACTTGATGAAAACGATACGTTGGGGGAATTTGCTTGGGGTCAGCCTTTTTTTTACACGTTTTTTTGCTCTTTGTATACCCTTAAAAACGACACCTGGGTTTCGGTTCCCAATCCCTTCAACCCTTCAGAAATAATGCAATTCCACGAAAGATTCCCCAATTTAACCCCAACCGGACGCCGGAAGCAATTGGCTGGCGAGCTGGAAATAACCGTGCCGGCAAGACCCAATAATATTGAATTGGATACGGTTCGCTTCGAAATGCAACTGGTTGATAGGGCCTTACATAAAAGCAATATATGTTACAGCAAAGAATTCATATTAAAACACCCGTAAAGTCGCATAAAATCAATATTTTCGCACTTCTAAATTTTACCATGTCTATGCGCCCAACTCTAATCCGTTTGCTTTTCCTTTTGGGGATGTTTTCCGCGGTAAGTGCTAAGGCCCAACGATTAAGTTTGGCATTTGTGGACTCGGATTATATTTTGAGTCGCATGCCCGAGTACCAATCTGCCCAACAACAACTCAACGAGTCGGCCGTGCAGTGGGAAAAAGAAGCCCTCGATATGGAAACGGCCTTGTTGCAAATGCAGCGCGATTATTCAGCTGAAGAAATTCTTCTCACCGGAGAACAGCGTAAAGAAAGGAAAAGTTCTATCGAACAACAAGAAAAAAAGCTTATTTCCTTCCGGGAAGAAAAGTTTGGCATGGAAGGTGCATTGTTTAAGAAACGAGCGCAATTGGTAAAGCCCATACAAGATAAAATGTTCGATGCGGTTCAAAATGTAGCGAAAGCCCAAGGCTTAGATTATATATTTGATAAGGCCTCGGGCGTACAAATGCTTTATGCCAATCCGCGTCACGATAAAACCTTTGAGGTCATGGAAGAATTGGGCATACCCCTCTCTGAAAATGAAAT
>JBIKIM010000028.1:0-8094 GCA_044361605.1 Bacteroidia bacterium
ATGGATAATTCACACAATAATAGAATCGCGGTAGTAACGGGTGCCAGTCGCGGCATCGGCGAAGCCATCGCTACGGCATTTGCGGCCAAGGGATTTGACCTGGTTTTGAGTGCGCGCAATGCCACTCTTTTGGGGGAAGTTGCCGAACGCCTGCGGTCTGCCTATGCGATTAAGGTGTGGGACATGCCCGCCGATGTTTCCAAAGAGTCAGAATGCAAAGATTTAGTACTTCGCATTAAAGCGCTCAATCGGAAGATCGACGTATTGGCGAATAATGCCGGTGTGTTTTTACCTGGTACCTTAATGGAGGAGCCCGAGGGCCAAATGGAAATGCAAATGCAAACCAATTTGTTTTCGGCCTACTACCTAACCAAGGGTTTGTGGTCTGAGATGCAAACCAACGCACGCGGTCATATTTTCAATATGTGCAGCATTGCGAGTATTCTGGCTTATGAGGCCGGTGGAGGTTATGCGGTTACCAAACATGCCTTACTCGGTTTTAGTAAGAGTTTGCGAAAAGAAGGAATTCCATTAGGAATTCGGGTTAGTGCCGTTTTGCCTGGTGCAACCTTAACCGATTCATGGGCAGGGGTTGACTTGCCAACGTCGCGATTTATGCGACCTGAAGATGTAGCGCGTTGCATGATTACCGCTTGGGAAATTAACGAGCATACGGTTATGGAAGAAATTCTAATTAGGCCTATAGAAGGAGACATTTAAAATTTGTAATTTTTGCAACACAAATACTTAAAATATTTACAACCCAGGCACCAACATTATCTGTTTTCGATACCGAAGCATTACATTTGAACTTAAATAAAAAATTAACCATATCGGAATGAAAAAATTACTTTTAACTGGATTGGTGTTGATAAGCGCACTTACTGCCTTTGCACAAGCACCACAACTTGAGCGAATCCATCCTCAAGACACGAAGATTGGTCCAATGTCGCCAAAACAACGCATACATACGCGTCAAGGCGATTTTGAAACCACGAGAAGAGCGGAGACGTTATCCGATCAGTACAATTATGTTTCTTCTTATGGAGAAACCCAAATGATTGGAACGGCAACCACTTATGTACGCTGGTTAACAGAAGATACCAACGCGGTTACCTACTACCAAGATGGCACGAATGGAAGAGGCTTTATTCACACGATGGGTTCTGTATTTGATCCAAAAGATTCAAGCTACCAAATCACAGGTCAGCCTATTTTAACTCGTTTCAATCCCTACACCGTGGATACCATTCGCTGGGTTCAATTTTACGTGCGTAACGCAGATTCTTTGCAACGTACGCGATTCCGCGATTCTGTTTTGCAAGACTCAATTATGGTGCCAAGATTTGAAACGTTTAACGTTGAAATTGTAGATACTTTGTTTGTTCAATATTTCAATTTCTCAGGTTTAGGATTCGCGAGTATTGTGGGTGGTACCAATTTATTTGGTTATCCCAATCCAGCGACCTACAGATCTGCAACATTGCTTAATTCTTCAGCCATTGGTACCGATACGATTCTCTTCCGTACGGGCGATGGCGACTCAGTAGATCGCTTTGCAGGTTCTTTGTATAGCCGCATAAACGGTGTAGTTCCTGATAAATTCCGTTCCCTAAGCACCAATGCCGCCCAAGTGAATGCCAATGTGGTAGGTTTCTGTTTGGTATTTAAGAATATGCGTAAAGCAAAATTAAACGATACCTTCATGAACTGGGCTGAACCTACTTACAAGAGCAAAATTAATGGGTATGGAGTTCGCGCACATTATTGGGAAAATACCGCCGTTGTGAGTGAATCACCTTACCGTTATAATAATACCTTCTGGACACCTTCTGTATTAAGAAACGGTATCAGAACCTCGAACGGTTGGCAGTCTTACTATCCAACAAGTATTTACACAACTTCAACCTTATTGGGTTACTGGATTGATATCACCACGCAAAATGCGTCTACCGAAGCGTTGAAAAACGGTATCGCTGATTTGAAGGTATTCCCCAATCCAAGCAATCAAGGTGAAAACGTAGTAGTAAATTTTGAATTGAACGACAATGCGTCTGTTAATGTAGAAGTTACAGATATCAACGGTCGTGTAGTTGCCGTGCAAAACATCGACAGAATGAACCGTGGCATCAACGAAGTTCAAATTTCAACTTCAACGTTTGCTGCTGGTATTTACATGGTGAATGTTAAAAGCACAGTAGGTGTAAAAACCGCTAAGTTTATCGTTCGCTAATAAACAATAGAAATTTTCAATCTTGAAAAGCCGCAACGAAAGTTGCGGCTTTTTTCATTTATTTCATCAAGGCTGCTCATAATATTAGACTTTCAATTTCTTGGGGGTCTTATCATTCACAGGAAAGAAAAGTAATTTTATCTTTGTTTATGCGTTTTGTACACGTTTTTGTGTGGCTGGTAATACTAAATTTGCCCGTCGACGGATTTTCACAGTCCTTTTCGGCATTGCAAAATAGCAACTTCGCGGGGGTTAACGGCATTTACACCAATCCTGCATCTGCGACCTTAATGACACATAAAAGGAGCGCTGGAATTGGGGTGTTGGGATTTGATATATCCAATAATTATTTGACCTTAAATGCGCCTTTTTCCCTTTGGCAATTGCTTAACGGTTCTGTGGGTGATGAACATAGAGATGCACAAGGCAATGTGGATTGGAAGGGCGATTGGATTGAAGCAGAATCATCAAAAACTACGATGGATTTGCGCATGAGCTCCGAACTTCGGGGACCTTCGTATCTCAATCAATACGGTCGTTTTGTGTGGGGAACTGCTACGCGCACGCGGTCACAAGCCAATATCAATAATATGTCGGTAGGCTTATGGCAATGGGGTAAGCAGTGGGTTGATTCTCAGAGACTTATAAATCCGTTAGACATTGCTTCGTTTTCGTTTCAGGCCAATGCGAACAGTTATCAGGAGATATCGGCGGTATTGGGTTATCGGTTGATTAATAATTCCAGCTTAAAATTAGGTTTGGCAACCTCTCTCAAGGGCATTTTGGGATTAGGGTCTGTTAATATGAGCCATACGGGAGTTCAATTTACCGCTACAGGTATGGATACCTTGGTAATGTCAAATGGATATATGGAATTGGCCTATACCGATAATAACCTATTAAAACAGTTATTTAGAGGGGTGGTTTCAGGAAGTCTACCGGGTTTAAGTAGTATTTCTGGATTTGGCTATGGGATTGACTTAGGAATATCGATGGAATTTGGCTCAGGAATGAAAACCGATTTCAATGCCCGGGAGGGTTTTAAAGATTATACCTTTAAGATTGGGGCGGCTATTTTAGATATCGGTAGCATTGGTTACCAAAACAAGAATGAAGGATTTATAATTGACGCCCGAGAGACCCCCTTTAAAATGGCGATGAGTTCGCCTGAATTTTTACAAGCAGCCAATGAAGGGAGTCAAGCTATCTTAGACTTTGCTGTTGAAAGTGCCCGCCAACAAGGGGTTTTGAAAAGTAACAACCAACGTACCCAGGTTGAATTGCCTTCCAGTATCCAATTGCAAGCCGATTGGAGAGTCATGAAAGGCATTTTTATAGCCGCACATTGGCAGCAATTTTTGCGTTTGGGCGATAAATGGAATTTTTCTCAATTGAGTAGCGTGGCAGTAGTTCCAAGATTCGAGCATAAGTGGTTCGAATTCGCCATTCCTTTGAGGGCTCAAAATACGTTAGATCGTTTCAGTGTGGGAGCTCATTTACGAACGGGACCTGTTTTTGTAGGTACTGATAATATGGCGAATATCTTTAAGATAGCCCCCTATTCCGGCATGACGTTCTATATGGGAATTACTACCCTAATTAGGTAGTATCCTTGTTTGCGTAATATGCAGGGTTAAAAAAGATGGGAGCTGTTAAAAAACAGGGAAGGGCTTATTCAAATCGCGTGATTTTTGCTCCTAGTGGATTCAAACGCTCTTCGATTTTCTCATAACCACGGTCTATCTGTTCGATGTTTTTAATCGTACTTTTACCTTTGGCACTCATAGCGGCAATCAATAGCGCTACGCCTGCTCGGATATCTGGCGAGGACATAGTTATGCCCTTTAACCGGGTTTTTCTATCCAAACCAATTACGGTAGCCCGATGTGGATCGCACAAAATGATTTGTGCTCCCATTTCGATGAGATTATCTACGAAGAACAGGCGGCTTTCAAACATTTTTTGGTGAATAAGAACGGTCCCACGCGCTTGGGTAGCCGTTACCAAAGCAATTGAAATTAAATCGGGGGTGAAACCAGGCCAAATTTGATCAGAAACAGTCAAAATAGAGCCATCTATAAAACTATCGATTTCATAGTGGTCGTTTTGTGGAATGTAAATATCATCGCCGCGAAACTCCATTTGTATTCCCAAACGTTGGAAGGTTCTAGGTATGATTCCCAATTGGTCGATCCGACAGTTTTTTAAGGTGATTTCACTCTGCGTTATGGCTGCCATACCAATGAAGGAGCCAATTTCAATCATATCGGGCAAACAACGGTGTTCGCAACCCTTTAAGCTACTTACGCCTTGTATAATCAATTTATTGCTTCCAATACCTTCAATATTGGCTCCCATAGACACTAACATGCTGCATAACTGTTGCAAATAAGGTTCGCAAGCGGCATTGTAGATAGTGGTTTCGCCCTTGGCCAATACGGCGGCCAATAAAATATTGGCGGTACCGGTAACTGACGCCTCATCAAGATGCATGAAAGTACCCGTAAGCGTTTCTGCATGCACCCGATAGAAACTTTCCTCTGGAAGGTATTCGAATTTAGCTCCTAGTTTTATGAATCCTTCAAAATGCGTATCCAAACGGCGTCGGCCAATTTTATCGCCACCCGGACTTGGTATATATCCTTTTCCAAATCGCGCCAATAAAGGTCCTACAATCATAATAGAACCGCGCAGGGCTGCGCCTTGTATCTTGAATTCAGATGAATCCAAAAAGTTCAAGTCTATTTGGTCTGACTGAAACGTATAATCGCCCTTGGCATTACGCGTGATTTTAACCCCAAGGTTTTGGAGTAAATCAATTAATTTCAGAACGTCGCGTATTTCTGGGATATTTGTAACCCTAATAGGGTCAGAACTTAACAGAACAGCACACAATATTTGAAGGGCCTCGTTTTTGGCCCCTTGGGGGGTGATTTCACCTTTAAGTGAATGACCGCCTTCTATTTCAAAATACGACATAATGGGATCATTAAAAACGGCGTTGCCGTTTGTTTTTGCTAAAGTTGTTTTTGTTATTTTTACGATTGAAGTTATTGCGATTGTTACTCGAGTTGCTATAGTTTTTCTTAGGCGTAAATTGGCTACTGGCATCTGCAGTGACCGTTATTTCGTCGCCCGACAACCGTAATTTTCCTTTGGATAAGATGGATAAGTGTTCCGCAATAACCTCGTTGGTCAGGTTTTCGTCGTTCCAAATTTTACAGCTATTGAACATAAAGGAGGCAATTAAATTGACCAAATCCTGACGTAGGTTTTCGTCTTCAATTTCTGTCACTTTATCGATCATGTTTTGCAAGTTTCTGCCGTAAAAACGGAAGCGTATACCGGTATCGTTGTAATGTATTTTGGCCGGTTTCTCTGTTTTTATATCCTCTGTTGGGAGGGGATAAGGAGAGTCAATATCAAGGTTGTAATCGCTGATCTGATAAATATGTCCCCACAAAACCGCCTGATAATCAGATTGTAACTTCATGTTCGGATTTAAGGTAGCCATGATATTGACTAACTGATAAACCCATTTGGTGCGTTCCTCTTTAGTGGGTAATGTTTGTATATGGGCCACATACTCCTGAACGGTTCTGCCGTATTCGGCAATGTTCAAAGGAGAACGCTGGCTATTGTAATCGTCTTGTAGGCTTAACATACTTGGTCTTACAAAGTAAAACTACTTTGTCAAATTCCCTAAACTTTTTGCGTAATAAAGTGTTAAAAATATACAAATGAGAACTGAAATCCTGAATCACTACATGAAAGTGGTGAACACCCAAGAAAAAGAACCGCAAAGCGTGTTCCGTTTTTGTGAGGAACTAAACATTAAAGAGGCCGATTTTTACGAAGAATTCTCGGATCTTGAAGCCGTTAAAGAGGCGATTTTAGCCGATATGTGGACCATCACCGTCAACGCCTTAGAAGCCCAAAGTTTTTATTTGGAAGCCAGTGGGAACGACAAACTACTTTCCGCTTTATACGCCTTCGTTGAGCAGTTGAAACAACAGCGCAGCTATTTCCTAATCACCTATAAAAATTGGAATAAGCCCACCGATACCACTAAGGGCATTAAAGAATTTCGCACCCGTTTTATCGAATTCGTAGAGTCCTTAGGTCTCGAACAAATGCAAACCGGCATTGCCCCGATCGATAAAACGACCGGCATGCTCAATCATAATACGCTGTTCGCCAACGTACTTTTTGTATTCCATTATTGGTTGAACGATCGCAGTAAAGGATTTGAAAAAACAGACGCTTGTATTGAAAAAGTGTTTTCGCTGTCTTTTGAGCTAATGGGAAACCAAACGCTCAAGAAAGCCATTGATTTAGGAAAATTCTTACTGTCTCAAAAATAAATGGATTCCCAAAATAATATAACAAGTTCCAAAATAGGCCGCGCGGCCAAATTAGTAGGTACCGGTGCTAAAATTGGTACCAACTACCTCAAGTATTATGCGAAAAAAAGCATTACTGGCAACGATGACCGTGAAATGCTACACCAAGACAACGCTACCGATATATACGATTCTTTAAGCAATCTGAAGGGTAGTGCGTTGAAAGTGGCCCAAATGCTGAGCATGGATAAGAATTTATTACCTAGGGCTTATACCGATAAATTCGCGATGTCGCAATATTCGGCACCTCCAATGTCGGGTCCGCTGGTAATTAAAACCTATAAAACAGCTACGGGGCGTTATCCAACTGAGGATTTTGACCAATTTGATTCAAAATCATTGGCAGCCGCTAGTATTGGCCAAGTACATTTGGCCAAAAAAGGGGATAAGGAATATGCCATAAAAATTCAATATCCCGGAATTTCTGATTCTATAAAAAGTGATTTACGCTTGGTCAAGCCTGTGGCGAATGCTATGTTTGGATTGTCTGAAAAGGAAATGAAAAAGTATTTTGAAGAAGTGGAAGAAAAACTTCTTGAGGAAACGCAGTACGACTTAGAACTTCAACGAGGTATGCAAATTGCCACTGCATGTGCGCACCTTGAGCATGTTTATTTCCCACAATATTATCCGGAGTTTAGCAATAATAAAGTCTTGGTAATGGATTATATCCGCGGGAAACATTTAAAAGAGTACCTTGAAACCAATCCGACCCAAGAGCAAAAAAACAGTGTAGCTCAAGCGCTATGGAACTTTTATGAATTTCAACTGCACGAAGAAAAAGCCATTCATGCCGACCCGCACCCGGGTAATTTCTTGTTCGACGATAACGGAAACGTAGGAGTTATCGATTTTGGTTGTGTAAAGGTGGTCCCTGAAGACTTTTATGTGAGTTATTTCCCCCTTTTAATTGCGGAAATACAAGCCAATAAACCCCTGATAGAGCAACTTTTACGATCTATTGAAATCATTTTCCCAGGAGATTCGAGCGCCGTGGAATCCGAATTAACATCGGCATTCTTAAAAATGACCACCTTGTTATCGCGTCCCTTTCGCTCTGAAACGTTTCATTTTACCGATTCATTCTTAGATGAAATTTATGCCATGGGAGAAGAAATTTACCAAATTCCTGAAGTGCGCAGACCTACGCAACCCCGCGGAAGTAAGCACGCCCTTTACATCAATCGTACCTATTTCGGGATTTACAGCATTATGAGTGATTTGAATGCTGAAATCAAGACTGGTCATGGGGATTGGCGGGAACGACTCATGAGTTACCACGGAGTTCTCGAAACAACCTAATGGTTCATCGCAAAGGTTAATAGGGTTTTAGTGGCCAATTTTTTCAGAGAAGCGGGCAAGTAGGTTGGGTCTAGGTCTTCCATTAAATTATGGAAAACAGCCCCCAAAATTCCGTTCGAGACTATTCCGACATTTTTTTTGGGGAAGCAAAAAGAG
>JBIKIM010000096.1:0-5186 GCA_044361605.1 Bacteroidia bacterium
ACTCGGGTATTTTCGGTAACCGAAATATCGTCGAAATCTACCTTATTGGTTCCGTTGATAAAGCGCACGTTTTCGACTAAAGCGCCGTGCTTAATCGCGTTCCAAATTTGAGGTTCTTTTTCCTCCGTTAAATTAACGCATTTGGCGTAGCAACCGCCTTCAAAGTTGAAAACCGTTTTTGAAGACCAGCCGTGCTCATCGTCACCAATTAACTTACGATTGGGATCGGCACTTAAGGTAGTTTTACCTGTTCCGCTCAAACCGAAGAAAATAGCGGTATCGCCTTTTTCACCAATGTTTGCAGAACAATGCATACTCAATACGTTCTTTTCTTGGGGAAGTATGTAATTCATAACCCCGAAAATTCCTTTTTTGATTTCACCTGTATAACCGCTGCCTCCAATAAGGATGATTTTGCGCGACATGTCTACGATGGTGAAGTTATGCTGACGTACTCCATCTTCAGGTCCATCGGCTTTAAAAGAGGGAGCGGCAATGATCAACCATTCTGTAGGTTGGGGAGTCGTTTCTTGGGTATTGGGACGTAGAAATAAATGCTTGGCGAATAAATTTTGGTAAGCACTTTCTGTAACCACTTGAATATTTACACGGTATTCGGGATCGGCACCAGCAAAAGCGTGACGTATAAAAACATCTTTTGTTTCTAAATGATGGATCACACGCATCAATAGGGTATTAAATTGATCCGGTTCGATAGCTTGGTTTACTGCGCCCCACCAAACGGTTTCAGCCGTTTTGGCATCGCGAACCATAAATTTGTCTTTCGGACTTCTGCCCGTAAATTCTCCTGTATCGGCGGCTAAAGCACCCATATCGGTTAAGGTACCCTCATGTCTCTCGAGCGCTTTTTGAACCAATTCCTCGGTAGTTAAATTTTCGAAAACTTGGTGAGCGTGATTTCGAATGGCTGATAACAGCTGTTCATTAGTCATCATAGATAAATCAGATTATTTTTGTAACACAAAATTACTACGCATTCGTATCTTTACCCAATAAAATAGGAATAAATTAACGGCTGTTTTTTAACAATAAGGATGCGCATTTTAGCCCGTATAAATAAGCCCCTAATGCAATGAATTATAAGCATATAACGAAAATATTAAATATCATAAAATTTAGTGTCAAATCGACACTAAGTGTCGCATTTATAAGTTTACAGTCGCTCAATGCACAAGGTGTTTCGGCTAATAAAGGTCTAGAAACGAGCATTTATGCAGGAAATTTAGTCTGGGGCGCTACCAACGCCTACTTGCATTATGCCTATACCCCACAAAAAAGAGCTTTTGAATTGGGTAAACTTGACGCCTACCACTACTCCGCCGCGAATACCTCGATACAAAAGGCATCTGATGTGAGTTTTTGGGCCTGTGCGGTTGTTTCGGGATTGGCGGCCCTTCCCCTTTCACAAAATTCTAACGGCGTTGACTGGCGTTACGCCAATTTAGTGGTCCAAAATACCTTATTAACCGCCAATCTTACTCAAACAGTAAAAGTATTGGTAGGCCGAAAACGGCCTGCAAGTTGGGGTAGTAACGACGATTACCGATCTTTTTTCAGTGGACATAGTTCCCTAACAGCCTCGGCTGCTGCCACGAGCTTGTGGTATGCCTACTCCGTACCGAATGCACCCCAACATGCCAAAGTTTTAGGATGGTCGGCTGCCGGACTTAGTCTTATAACCGGGATTTTACGTATCGAAGCCGGAAAACATTATCCTTCCGACGTTCTCGTAGGCTGGGGTATTGGAACAGGCGTGGCCTTACTAAACGGGTATTTGCACCGCCCTCGTTAAGGTTTCAGCTTTTCTTTGAAGAGCTTTTTGAATTTCTCTACTTTTTCACCCACTACATAAATGCAATACGGCTGCTCTTTATTGCCTTCATAATAGTTTTGGTGATAGCCTTCGGCGGTAGAATAATCTTTCAAAGGAACAATTTCTGTTACGATGGGGGCGTCCCAAAGTCCCGACTCCGTTGCCGCTTCCAAACTTTTTCGGGCAATTCGTTCTTGGGCTTCCCCCAAGAAATAAATACCACTGCGGTATTGGGTGCCGATGTCATTTCCCTGACGGTTTAGGGTGGTGGGATCGTGTATGCGCCAAAATACGGTGAGTATTTCTTCAAGGTTTGTTTTTTGCGTGTCGAAAAACAGGGTAACGACTTCTACGCATTGGGTTCTGCCGGTGCATACTTCTTTGTAGGTGGGCTTTTTGACCAAGCCATTGGAGTAGCCGCATTCGATTTTCTCGATGCCTTCCATGTTGCGGTAAACGGCGTCTAAACACCAAAAGCATCCGCCACCGAGCACGATGCTATCCAATTCTGAAGTCTGTATTGTAGGGCTCATAGCAGTATTAGCGGGATTTTCTTTTAAACTTCCGGCACACGCGAGTGGCATTAAGAACCACAGCAGGTAACGTTTCATACTCGAGTAACACGCCAATCATCCTTTTGTTTTGTATCCTTTTTTATGTAGAAAATCTTTTATTTTATCTAGCAGTTCCCCTTGTATCAATATTTCCCCGTCTTTGGCACTGCCCCCAACCCCACAGCCTTGTTTCAATTGCTTTTCAAGATCCTTTAAGGCCTCTTTCGTCCCAATAAATTCTTTGATTACAATAGTCGCTTTTCCGTTGCGCACCTCTCGCCTGACGTACAATTTTTGCTGCGCCGGGGGTAAGGTTTCCTGTTCTTCTTGGTCGTTGGTATCGTAATTAAAATCGGGATTGGTGCTAAAAACGATGCCTTGTTTGCCTTTATTTTTATTACTCATGGGCTTATTTTCGATGGATTACGGATGCCTGCGGCTGTGCTTGGGGCATAATAATTAATTCGTTGATATTGACATGGGCAGGTCGACTGGCCATAAAGAAAACCGCATCGGCGATGTCGGCACCGATCAAATTCTCGAATCCTTTATACACCAAAGCGGCTCTTTCGGTATCGCCTTCAAACCGCACCTCGCTGAACTCGGTTTCTACGGCCCCTGGATGCACCACCCCTACCCGAAGACCAAATTCGGCCAATTCAATCCGCATGGCTTTACTTAAGGCATCGACCGCATGTTTACTCGCACAATACACATTGCCGTTGGCGTACACTTCCTTGCCCGCTATGGAGCCTATATTAATTATATGACCTGTTTTACGTTCGATCATTCCTTGAGAAATAGCCCTCGACACGTACAACAATCCCTTCACATTGGTGTCCATCATGGTATCCCAATGGTCTATATTTCCCTTAAAAAAAGTAGACAATCCGAGGGCCAATCCCGCATTGTTGACCAACACGTCTATGTTTTTCCATTCTGGGGGAAGTCCGTTCACGGCCTTTTCCACTTCCGAACGATTTCGAACATCGAAACAGAGGCAGTGGACGCGCGTTGAATCAAGTGCTGCGGCCATTGCATCCAAGCGTTCTTGGCGTCGGCCTGTGATGATAATATCGTATCCTTCCTCATAAAAGCGTTGGGCACAAGCGGCTCCAATTCCAGAAGTGGCTCCGGTGATTAATGCAATTTTTCTATCCATGATTTTTTGCGATTATTACCATATTGGGACTTATCAATACATTTTGGGTACTGCGACCGGTTGCAAAAAGGGTCAGTTTAAAACGGAATTTCAGAATGAAGAAGATGCCTTTTCTAATGATTTCTTTCAGCGCATTGGGAATTTGCATATTGGATTCAAAAACTTGAACTTGTTGAAACCCACAGGCCATTAATACTTGCTGTGCCGATGAGGCATTCATGTAATTCTCATGGGTAAAGTCGCCATTGGCATAAACGGTCGCCATGGGCGCGTCTAAATTGGGCGTACGAAATATCGCAATTCCACCGGGATTGAGATGATTTTGAATCAATTGCAACAAATCTACCAACTCATTTTTGGTAAAATGTTCGATAATATCCATTCCCGAAATCAAATCGAATTTATGATCGGCCGCATTTAAGAATTCGATTAAATCGCCCTGTTGCACCTGAGAAACGCCTAATTGATGCGCTAATTTCACTTGTTCTTCACTTAAATCGATACCGGTAATTTCGGTGTATCCTTTTTCCGCAAGGGCTTTCAGGAAACTACCACTGCCACAACCAATGTCTAAAATGCGTGCCGATTTAGGCAAATTGATTCGGGGAAGAATTTCATTTTCAAACCTCCACTTTTCCCGTTCGAATAATGATTGTGCATCGGTTAATGCGGCCCTCCCACTTTGGGTGGTATGGTAGTTGGCGTATAAGGTTTCTCTGTATTTCATCCTTTGTTATTAACTACGGGTATGTCTACTGCGGCCATTATGGAAGAACATGTGGCCACCAATAAAGGTTCTTGATCACCGCGATCGTCGTAAACTTCCCCTTCACAAAAAATCAGAAATCTTCCCGCTTTTCTAATCCGACCGATGGCAAATACCTTCTTAGAGGTACTTGGATTTAAATAACTCACTTTTAAATCGGCCGTTACCACATTCTTTTCTTTGGGCACGGCGGTGTAGGCCGCTATTCCGGTAACCACATCCAATAAGGTGGCCGTTACGCCGCCATGCATGAATCCGTTTTGCTGTAGGTGGTGGGATTCGATTGTAAGAGACATACGCGCTTCACCGGTATCTACTTCATCTAATACCAAGCCCATGTGGTGTATGAAATGGTTGTTCTTCAATCGTTCGTCTAAATAGGCTTTTAATTCGTGATTCATCTTGGTTTTTTTGGCTTATGGGTAGGTGCTCAATGATTTCCCTACAAGGCTGTGTCGGTGATTATTGTGATTAAAAATGGTTAATGTGTTCGGTAATTTCCCCCAAAAAACAACCTTTATTTAACCGGATTATATCCTGAAAGTCGCAATATTTTTTGGGCATCGTGTTCGGTGAATAAGTCGTGCCAACTTACATCCATTTCTTGAAGGTAGCGCTGCACTATTTTATAACCCGTAAAACTGCCAATTAGCGGCGGACATTCGGGAGGGATTCCCGGTCCAAATGTTTTATCCCCGTACACAAAATAACGGCGGTACAAATTAAAATCATTGGAATACAGGGCATTCTGATTCAGATACAAGCGCCACATCTGTCCTTGATCGCGTTCTAACATGGCCCATTCTGGCTCTGTAAAGCCCAATATTTCATAGGGCTTTTTTCCTCCACTAATTTCAACCAGTAACGACC
>JBIKIM010000285.1:0-2877 GCA_044361605.1 Bacteroidia bacterium
AAATACCGCTTGCTCCAACATGTTTTTGATTTTATGTTGCGACTCGTACGTGCTTTTTAAGTAATTCCATATGAGCATCGTAGGGATTTGATTGGGGCTGTTGTACCGGTTATAAAAACTGGGAACTTCCAACATGGCATAAAGCGGAAACGTATCATTCAGGAACATTTCTTTCGAAAAACCCAACAACAATTCCCCTTTCGCTGTCGTATCTACAAAGGTATTATAATTGCTAAATTGAGAAAAATATCCCACTAATAAGGGCGTGGGCGTTGCGGGTAAGGCGTTTTGCAATTGTGCCCATTGTTGCTTAAAATCGGGTAACCACTGATTTTCTATCTTGTAATGGTTCTCTAATACCGAAAAAACGGGCTTATTCACCTGTAGCCAATCTCCAAAAACTTGAGTCAGCTCTGCATCTGAAAATCCGCTGTAGCGGGCATAGTCCATTATTTCAGAAAACCATACATCAAAAAAGCGGCCGTATTCGGTTTTAAGTCGCTTTATATCTGATATTTTGGTTCTTTTTTTGGACAAGTCATGCAATTCTACGGTGAAATCTCGATAGGTGATTTCTGCCGGTTTCACATTGGGTTTGCTACAAGATGTTAACAACCCTACGGCGGTAAGAATCCCAAACAAGCGCAGTTTGTTAAAAATGTTGTTTTTTTGCATATATATAAAGGTATAACGAAATATGAAGAAGTTCAGCACACCCTTGATGGCAATAGCCACGTTACTTTTCAGTACCACGCTTACCGCTCAAGACGCCGTCAGCCGCGTCAATTTCGGCTTCAAAATTAGTCCAAATTTCTCCTGGTTGAAAATCACGGAGGGAGATATCATGGAAAACGATGATATCGGCTTGGGATTTTCTTATGGACTTACGGGTGATTATCGTTTTTCATCTTCGGAAAACTATCTTTTTGGCGCCGATTTACTCGTATCCACAGCCCCCATTAACATCAAACACGCGGGAAAATTGCAACGTTCGGTTTCGGATACGACCCAAATATATCAAAACGTAAACTTTCGTTATGCGGTGCAATACTTGCAAATCCCATTGTATATCAAATTGAAATCTAATGAAACCGGCGGTTTGAAATATCATATTGATATCGGCTTTGCCCCTTCTTTTGCCCTATCGAGTAAGCTTTCTACCAAAGTCGAAAACGTAAACACTACCGTTTATGAGGGAACCAATTCCACCTCTCACGATCCCAACAGCACAGAAAGTACGCGGTTTGAATTTGACGGTGGCAAAGAAGAAAATACCCAATTTATTTTTGTAGACAATATGGCCCGGGCCCGATTGTCTTTAATCATCGGAGCGGGTATCGAATACCCAATCTCAGGCAATGCCAGCTTTACAGCAGGCTTGCGCTTTGATAACGGCTTCACGGATTTTTTAAAGGATGATTCCTACAGCGGTCGACATAACTTCATTTCACTGACGGCGGGAATATTGTTTTAATTCCCGAAAATACCGATGCTGAAAATTGCAATTGCTCAACTCAACTTTAAAATAGGCGATTTCAAATCCAATACCTCAAAAATTGCCGACGTTCTATTCTCGGCCAAGAAAGAGGGCATTGACTTAGTGGTATTTCCCGAAATGGCCGTTTCGGGATACATGCCCGACGATTTACTCGACTACCCGTCTTTTGTAGAAAAGTGCGAATACAGCTTGGACCTCGTGGCTCAAAGCTGTCAAGGTATTGCCGCAATCGTAGGTGGCGTTATGCGCAACCCAGGAAGAGGGCGCTTGTTACAAAACGTATGTTGCTTCATGCAAAATGGACGTATTGAAACCATTGTAGCCAAAACCTTGTTGCCTACCTATGATGTTTTTAGCGAAGCCCGTTATTTTGAATCGGCCACCCAACAACAAGTTATTGAATTCAAAGGCGTCAAAATTGGAATTGCCATTTGTGAAGACTTGTGGGACTTATACAACAACTTTGAATACACCCAAAGTCCGGGTGAAGTACTCAAAGCACTAGGGGCTGATTTAATCATCAATCCATCGGCTTCGCCTTTTCATATGGGAAAAGATTCCCACCGAAACCGCGTGTTTAGCGGACAAGTAAATCGATTCAATTTGCCGGTTTTGTATGTCAACCAAGTGGGCGTTCATACCGAACTGCTCTTTGATGGCAGCAGCCGTGCGGTAAATAATAACGGCGAAATTGCCTTACAACTTCCCAATTTTGAAAGCTGTGTGCGCACGGTTGAATTTGGTAAAAACGGATTCATTCCCAGTGAAATAGGCATTTCCGTCGATTCAGATCCCCTGCCGCAATTGTACAAAGGTCTCGTATTTGGCATTAAAGATTACTTTGAAAAAATGGGCTTTAAAAAAGCCCTGTTAGGGGCTTCAGGAGGTATCGATAGCGCTATTGTTCAAGCCCTAGCGGTTCACGCCCTAGGACCTGAAAATGTATTGGCCGTAATGATGCCCTCCCGCTACAGTTCAGAAGGCTCAATTGCTGATGCGCGCGCACTTAGCGACCTGTTGGGCAATGAATGTATTGAAATTCCCATAAAAGAAGTCCATGAGGCCTATGAAAATACCTTGAGTCCCTTCTTTAAAGACCTTCCCATCGGTATTGCCGAAGAGAATTTACAAGCCCGATCTCGCGCCGTTATTTTAATGGGATTGAGTAATAAATTGGGCTATATCTTATTAAATACCAGTAACAAATCTGAAATGGCGGTGGGTTACTCCACGCTATATGGCGACTTATGCGGCAGTTTGTCTGTGATTGGAGATGTATATAAAACCCAAGTATACGCCTTGGCTAAATTCATGAATCGCACCGGAATTGTTATTCCTGAAGCAATAGTGGACAAAGCACCAAGTGCCGAATTACGTCC
>JBIKIM010000029.1:0-7936 GCA_044361605.1 Bacteroidia bacterium
ACCGCGCAGATTGTGCTTAATGGAGATATACCCTGCCGCGATGTCGATAATCATCTTAGGAATGAAAAAGGGCGAGAAGCGCGGAGCGCCACCGCCCTTGGTGTAGGAGACAACTTCATCGAAAAATGTGGACAAACCACCAATTCCTGCACCCCAAATAACCCCAATTCGATCGGGATTAACGGATTGAGTAAGGAGACCACTATCCGCAATCGCTTCATCGGCACAGGCCATAGCGTAATGCGTAAATGGATCCATTTTACGCGATTCTTTGCGATCCATAAAATTAAGTGGGTCGAAATTTTTGATTTCGCACGCAAACTTTACTTTATAGTTTTCGGCATCGAATCGAGTAATAAGGTTGGCTCCACTGGTACCTAGTACCAATGCATCCCAATAATCTCCTAATGTGTTACCGATGGGAGTTAACGCTCCCATGCCGGTAACAACAACCCTTTTGAGTTGCATAAATTACTTTTTGTTTTCTTCGATGTATTGAATCGCCATCCCAACTGTTTGGATTTTCTCAGCTTGATCGTCAGGAATGCTGATGTCGAATTCCTTTTCGAATTCCATGATTAATTCAACGGTATCCAAAGAGTCCGCACCCAAATCGTTGGTGAAGCTCGCCTCAGGAGTAACCTCCGATTCATCAACGCCCAACTTATCGACGATGATGGCTTGTACTTTTTCTGCAATTTCTGACATGATTCGTTTTATTTTTTGCGGTACAAAGAAACATTTTTTTCTTGAGATGCGAATGAAAATTTTATTTTTGTGTTCAAATTGTCTGCCAAACGCTACAAATCAAAAACCACATTGCACGGTAACGATTTCAACTACGTAGCCATCCATTGTCCTATGCCGCCCTATGAACTGGTGTGGCATATCTTTCGTGAGGCCCATATTCAATTCCAATGTGAACCCAATTTGTTCTTGCCCAAGCACAATCAGGATCAATCCCAACACATTTTGTATTTTTTTAAGGGAAATCAATCGCTTCCTCGCACTTGGCTCCTTCAAAACCAAGGCATTCAAGGCGTGCTCATTCAAAGCAAACCCCTTCCCGACTATTGCATGGTATGGGAAAATAACACGGAATTTTCGCCCACAGATTTTTGGATTTCCTTATTGAAAGATAAAGGCCTCGTTCAAATGGCGTACCTTTACCCGCAGGAACGAAGCACCAAAATAACGTGGTGTTTCGACCTCCCCCAACTACTATCGAACTAAGCACATGTATTCAGATAATTTTAACAAAACAAAAATTGTTGCCACCGTTGGACCGGCCTGCTCCTCAATTGAGCAATTAGAAAAGCTCATTCATGCCGGCGTAGATGTGTTTCGGCTTAATTTCTCCCACGGAGCGCACGAAATTCATGCCGAGGTAGCTCGGAATATCCGAATTCTCAACGCAAAACTAGGTTGCCACATAGCCATTTTGCAAGATTTACAAGGTCCTAAGTTGCGCATCGGCAAAGTAGATGGCGTTATTAACTTAATCGCCGACACTACTATACGGGTAACCACCGTTCAACAAATTTCTACTGCCGAATTACTCTCCGTAAGTTACGAACGATTGGCACAAGAAGCCAAAGTAGGCGATCGCATTCTGTTAAACGATGGCAAGTTAGAATTGCGTATTACTGAAATATTGAGCGAAACTGAGATCAATACCCTAATTGTAAACGGAGGCCCACTAACCTCTAATAAGGGCTTTAACTTGCCGAATACCATAATTTCAGCACCTTGCTTAACGGAAAAAGACTTGGAAGATTTAGCCTTTGGTCTTGAATTGGATGTAGATTGGATTGCCTTAAGTTTTGTACGCAGGGCTGAAGACGTAATCGAACTCAAAAACCTAATTGCGCAAAAAGGCAAACATGCCAAAGTCATTGCCAAAATTGAAAAGCCTGAAGCGGTTGAGAACTTTGACGAGATTGTGAAAGTTACCGACGCCGTAATGGTGGCTCGCGGCGACCTAGGAGTAGAAGTTCCCTTACAACGCGTTCCACTAATTCAAAAGCATCTTGTGGATGTGTGCATCAAACATGCCAAACCTGTAATTATTGCAACGCAAATGATGGAAAGCATGATCGAAGACAGCATGCCCACCCGCGCTGAAATTACCGATGTTGCCAATGCCGTACTTGATGGCGCTGATGCCGTTATGTTATCGGCTGAAACCTCTGTAGGGAAATATCCCGTACGTGTGGTTGAAATAATGAACAGCATTATAACCGATATCGAACAAGACAAACGGGTTTATTTTAAAGGAGAACGCCCCGCGCAGAATTCACCTTCCTTTGCTTCCGACGAGGTTTGTTTCACTGCCGTTCGCATGAGCGATCACCTTAACGCATCGGCGATTGTAGCCATGACTAAAAGCGGATATACTGGATTTAAAGTGGCTAGTTACCGCCCCAAAGCCAGTATCTTCATTTTTACTAATAGCCCTACCCTTCTTTACACATTAAATTTAGTTTGGGGTGTTCGTGGCTTTTTATACGACAAATACATCACCACCGACCAAACTTTTGAAGATGTGGTTGAGATCCTTAAAGAAAATGGGCACGTTAAATCAGGCGATTATGTCATCAATAGTGCCAGTATGCCTTTGCTAAAAAAGCAACGCACCAATACTATCAAAGTAACCCAAGTCGACTAATCGACAAGCGATTCGCTTTTCTTCTTTTTGTATACGGGGACCGTACTGCACGGTTCCCCAAACATAATGGACTGAACCAACGGTGTCAGTTTCTCTGTAACATATACGTAGGCATAGGGACTCACTTCCTTGTCTGAACAGCCCTTCACAACGATTTTTGCCTCTTGGTATTGGGTGAAATCAATCCTACCTAAAGCGGCATTCCACAATTCCCGATCCAAACTATCTAAGTCTCCATAATGCACCGTTGCCGCGATACCAGACAACTTACTGGCGATTAGCATATAAGCCCAGGTAGGTATAATCGCATCCACGGAACACCCAATAGCCACATGATTATTCTGATAAATACTCCAATTGTGTTCTTTCAGCCAAGCCCTAAAATCTTTCTCTTTTAAAACCATGCCCATAAACAAGGTATCTTTAATATCTAAATATTGGCGGTTTCCCTCGGGATAATACAATTCCAAATTCAAGGTAACCAAACCACTTTGTGCGACTTTATTCACCAACGATTCATCCATACACAAATTTAGACCAAATAGCGGAAAATGGGTACATTGTTTTCGAACTCCTCGATTAAGCGTATATTTGAATTAAAATCTTCAATGAACGCAAAAAAAGCGGCCATATCTTGTTTTGCCTTTATTGTTTTCTCTTTCGGGGGAAGCCTTTCCTCTCAAAATATCAAGGATAACATTGCCCAGCTCGATCAAATCCCTAAGTTTTACAAAACTTGGGCTCGTTTGTATGCCAATGATTTATTTCGAAGTGTTTACCCTGGGCAGTCTACCCTCACGTTCGGGGGCTCTCAAATGTTATCTCCCAGCGCATTTGCTTTAGAAATACGAGGGGGTGTCATTTCCCGTTTTCCTAATAGTATTGCCGATGAAACCTATAAAGAATTGGATTCATTCAAAAACATCACATACGATGTAATAAACTCTAGAAAAGCACTACGCTTTAAACAATACAATGAAGTACTAATTCCAGAGGAAGAGATTTTCTTTACCGTTTTTAACGATAACGACGTGCCTATGAACAGCACCCAAAACGGGGGTGATAGCGCCCGTTGGAGACTCCCCTCTTTAAATCAGCTAGGTCTCACTGAAAGTATTGCGCCACAAATTACCGCAACATTGCGCTGGGCGCCTGGATATGCCTTTGAATTAGCGGGAACCTATTTGTTATACAATTCATCGCCCTTAACCACTTCGGGCAATGTCGTTAATAACAGAAATCGATTTTATCATATTAATCTCGCCCACGATATATTGTATTGGTTTCAGAAATATCATGTCAAAGGGTGGCATTTAACGATTAATGCCGGCCTTTCAAATTGGAATCAAAGTATCAATTTGACTCCCGATGCCTCCCCCTTTCGTAATTATAGTATTGAGAATACCAAAGTTTCATTCTTTTCTAACCTATCGCGTATAGATGTTTTTAATCGAACCACCCAATACGGAATCAAAGTTGGTAAGTCATGGCACGATGTCGAAGTATATGGAGGTATCGATTATTTATTCTCATTCGGAGGTTTAAGTGATGACGGTTTTGTGAATGCACAATTTGACGATGCTGAGCCGGGATATAACTATCGCAGGTATCGTGAGTTCTTCTTTTCCGGTATTTCTAACCACCAGCTTTATAACACGCATGTTGGTGCCATGCTCGGACAAAAAAGTATCCGGGTTTGCGCGCAGTATAACGTCCTTAGTAACGGAACACAACAAGCCTCTATTTGCGTGAAATATGTCTTTCACGACAATGAAAAACACCCTTGGCAGTTAGACAAGCCCGAGGAAATGTTCTTTGATCCCAACAAAAAACAAATTAAAACCAAGACCGTGATTATGGTTCGGGAAGAAATTGATGGGGAATACAAAGAGCGGAAGTAATACGTTTAATGTGTTATTTACAACAAAACATCTACCGTCTTATTTCAACTGCTCTTTAGGCTGATAAACGCCCAAATTATTACGTCTTCTATAAGTGCAGTTGCTTTTGTCCGGGATTTTGCACGGGTGCAATCTTAAGTAAATCGAGACCCTAAAAGCTGGATTCCGCCCCTTTTACTTACTACTTCTTTAAGTGCAGTTGCTTTTGTCCAGGATTTTCACGGGTGCAATCTTAAGCAAATCGAGACCCTAAAAGCTGGAATCCGCCCCTTTTACTTACTGCTTCCTTAAGTGCAGTTGCTCTTGTCCGGGATTTTGCACGGGTGCAATCTTAAGCAAATCGAGACTCTTGAGGGTGAACCGCCAAACGGTATTGTAAAATTCAAACTCGGGTAACCCGTTTATTTTCAAGTCCAAAATAGAATAATCTTTATTTGAGGCCCAAGTTCCCACGTATTTGGTTCCGTTGGCGAAAATTTCGAGCGGACCGTCGTAGAACGTACCCTTACGCAAGAAAATATCGTGGTTGTCGTAGTCAGGTGTGAGGTTACTTCCCCCAGAATCAACGGCTAAAACAACCGTAATCTTCTTGTCAAGCACCAATAAGGCGAACATTTGTTCGAGATAGGCCTGAGTGCCATTTGTATCCAATTTAGTCGTATCAATTTGGGTGGTATCTTTGGCATCAACGGGCTCCTTATCACAAGCGGGCATGATACTCACAACCGTTAAAACACCTAATAATCCCATAAAACGTAGAAATTGACGTACTTGCATATATTCAAAAATACAACAAATTTGCTTGAATCTGATATTTCGAGCACCAATTACGTCGGTTTATTGGAATTGAGGTGGGTTTTTCGGATTTTTGAAAGATGAAGAAATTAAGCGCCTTAAGTTTGATTGTACTGATTAGCTCCGCGCGCACCCTATTTGCCCAAGAAATGAATTATACCCTAGCCATACCCGATCCTTCAAATCATTATGCCGAAGTAAGCGTAACCGTTCCGGTTGAAACCGCTGGCGACTATATTTTTAGTTTACCCGTTTGGACACCAGGAAGTTATTTAGTTAGGGAATTCTCTAAAAATGTGGAGCAAATAGCAGCCGTTTCAAACGACCAAGCAACCACAGTTGAAAAAATCGAAAAGAACCGTTGGAAAGTCAATGCCAAGAAAGCAGGTCTGCTGCGCCTCACTTATAAAGTTTACTGTTTTGAATTTTCGGCACGAACCACATTTATCGATGCCGAACAAGCCCTATTAAACGGCGCTTCTTTATTTATGTTCGTTACCGGCTTTGAACAACGCAAAGGCCAAGTAGATATCACACTTCCCCAAGAATGGAAATCGCATATTTCATCGATGCAAGACAAACCATTCAAAGGCGGCGTTTCTTACGAATTTGACAATTACGATATTTTGGTCGATGCGCCTATACAATTGGGCAATTTCGAAACGTTTCAATTTGACATATTGGGCGTACCCCATTATGTAGCCATGGTTGGATCGCACAATGCCGATATCGCAAAATTGAATACCGATATGCAAAAAATGTGTCGTACAATGGCACAAATTGTGGGTGAGTTTCCCAAAGATATAAAGCCCTTTAAATATGTTTTCATTGTTCAAAACGTGGCTTCCGGCGGAGGGGGTATTGAGCATTTAAACAGTACGGTTTTGGTTATGCCCCGGTTTAATTATTCTAATGCCGCGCGCTATCAGAGTTTTCTCAGTTTGGTGGCACACGAATATTTTCACTTGTGGAACGTAAAACGCATCCGACCTATCGCCTTAGGTCCGTTCGACTACAACACAGAAAATTACACCAAGTCGTTGTGGATTGCCGAGGGAATTACATCGTATTACGATGAGTTGGCCCTGTTTAGAGCCGGCTTTATTAATCGTGCCGATTTTTTGAGGGTCTTAGGCAGTTATGTTAACGGACACGAGAATCGTCCGGGAAGTGCCCACGCCACCTTACATGAAATGAGCTTTGATGCGTGGATTAAAGAATACCGACCGAATGAAAACAGTAAGAATTCGGGATATTCTTATTACTCCAAGGGATTCGTTATTGCCGCCTTATTGGATGCTAAAATTTGTCAAGCTTCCGACGGAAAAAAATCATTAGATGATGTGTTTCGCAAGTTGTGGACCGATTTTTACGGTGCGCAGAAATTTGGGATTATCGGAACCGGGTTTACAGACGAAGAATTCATCATGGTTTGCAACGAAGTGGCTGGAACCCGCTTGAACGACTGGTTTCGTAAGTGGTTAGAAACAGCAGAACGGCCTGACTATGCCGATATAATTGGAGGATTTAAAGACATTCAGGTTACAGAGGCAACTAGCGAACTTCCCGGTTTGCATGTACAAACCAAAAAAGAAAATGGAGCGCTGATGGTAGGCTTTGTGCACCGCAACGGTACGGCGGCTCGTTTAGGTCTTAACGTAAACGATGAACTCTTGTCCTTAAACGATTATCGCGTTACGGATGATATCGATGTTCTTTACGCCCAACTTGGAAGTCCCAAAAAATTGAACATTCTTGTGTCTAGAGGCGGTAAAATAATTTCCCTCAAAGGGGAGAAAACAACAGTACCCCAATACCAATGGGATTTTTCACTCCGTGCGAAAGCATTAGGAGATCCCTTTTGGTCTCAAAAAGGCCCTTTGCAAACATGGCTTAAACCGACCCTTTAATGCAAATCTCCTATCCAGAGTTGCATCGATTTATATCCGAAGTTTTTCTTAAAAAAGGCATGTCAGAGGCACATGCTCATATCAGTGCCGATGTATTAACCAGTGCCGATTTGCGGGGTATTGACAGTCATGGGGTTGCCCGTTTATCGGGATACCTGCGATTAATCGATGCCGGCCGAATCAATGTCAATCCCAATCTACAATTTGAACGGCGAAAAAAAACACAACTGCGCTTGAATGCTGATGGCGCTATCGGATTGGTTTCGGCTCATTTGGCCATGCAAGAATGCATTAAAATCACCCACGATTATGGAACTGCGTGGTCGGGTATTTATAATTCGAACCACTTTGGAATTGCCGCTCACCACGCCATGCTTGGATTTGAGCATCGGTATGTAGGATTTGCGATGACGAATGCCAGCCCATTAGTGGTTCCTGCCAATGGAATTGAGCGCATGCTCGGTACCAATCCGATTTGCGTAGCCATTCCGGGTAAAAATGGAAATTCGTTTGTAATGGATATGGCAAGTGCGACGGCCGCCAATGGAAAATTAGAAATAGCGCAACGCAAAAACACGTCCATCCCGCAGGGCTGGGCCATCGATGCCGAAGGAAATCCTTCTGAAGATCCAAACATACTGAGTCATAAAGGGGCTCTTTTA
>JBIKIM010000030.1:0-7926 GCA_044361605.1 Bacteroidia bacterium
GGTTTTATCGGAATCGTCGCTGAAATTGATTTTCCCATCACCGTTTTGGTCTACGTAAATAAAATCACCAGGTTTGGCTCCGTCTTGTTTAACGGTTGCATTGTTAATTTCGGCTTGTGTTTGATAAACGCCAGCAATTTCAAAACCGTGAAAATAACCAATGGCATATCCAGTTTGAAAGCGCGTAGCCACATTTCCCCCAACGCCAAAACCAACTCCAGGAATAAAGTCGACCCCTTGAGGGGTTGCGGTAACCTCATTTTGCAGGTAGGTAGCGTTGAAATTAGCGCCCAAACGGAACTGATTTTTAAAGGTATGGTTATAACCCAACTCCAGTTCAACGCCTTTGTTATGTACATTTCCGGCATTTATAATCGGAGGATAACTGCCAGGTCCGTAAGTTCCTAACAAAGCCGATACTTGGGGTTGGAACAATAAATCGTTGGTATTTTTGACGAAATAGTTGACCGTTACCTCTAAGCCACGTCCGATAGTTGCATCTAATCCAATGTTCAACTGACGGGTAGTTTCCCATTTCAAATCTGGGTTGGCGGCACGACCGATGGCAACACCTTGGGTGATGATATCATTAAAGACATAAACCCCTTCTCCATTCAACAATCCGCGGTAAGCGAAGTTGGCAATTTGATCGTTTCCACTCACCCCGTAACTTGCACGGAATTTAAGATATCGAACGGCTTTAACATCATAAAAATCTTCTTCTGATAATACCCAAGATCCGGAAAGAGTTGGAAACCAACCGTAACGACTGTTAGGACCAAACTTGGAGGAACCATCGCGGCGTAAAATTCCCGAAATGATATATTTATCTTGGTGATTGTATTCAGTTCTGAGGAATGCCGATAGCAAGCGCTCCTGAAATTGGAATGAATTTACTTGATTTAAGTAACCGCCCGGAGCCAAATTCGCTGATATGTCGGCATAATCGAGCGAATTATTAGGAATATTGAAGGCGGTACCGTCTAGTCCACTGCCGTTACGACTGAAAACGGATGCGCCTAAGGTGGCTTTTAGGAATTGTTTGGGAAGAATTTCTTTGTTGTAATTCAAGAAACTTTCGTAGTTCAAGTCGGTGTAGGTATACCGACCTTCATACACACTGGCGCCTCTTTCGATTAACACATTGGGGGCAATTTCTACTTTTGTGGGATCTAACTGCGCGTTCAAGGCTGTGTTTTGTGCTTTACCTGGGCCAAACCAAACCAATGGAGAAAAAGACTTATTGTCGACCAACGCCACATTGAAATTGAGGCGATTGGTAAAGGTTAACTCAGGCAGGATATCGTATTCCAATTCCTCTTTTCCTACGAATTTATTCACTACCGACCAGTTGTAGGTATTGTCTATTTGCGCCAAGGGATTTATAATATCGGCCACTTCTTCGAGGTAGGTATACTTCCCATTTTCATCCCGTATTGGATCTGTGGGAAATGCGTTCACGGTGTTGTACAAAACCGAACCAATTCCGTTTTCAGGCAGGCCGCTGCGTTGCTCATGCGTATAAAGCATGACGCTATTGAAACGAAGCTTATCCGTCATTTTGGTCTGAAAATTCACCCGACCGTTTAAACGTTCGAATGCGGCTTTGGGACCGCCCACAATTCCCTCTTGACGGAAATAACTACCGCCAACGGAATACGTAGAAAGATCGGTTCCCCCTTGAACGGATAAATTATAATTCCGAATGGGAGCGGTACGGAATACAGAATCCTGCCAATTGGTCCCTGTGCCTAGCTGCGTGTTGCGAAAAGGCAACGGATCGCCACCGTTGGCAAACATTTCATTTTTTAATACCGCATATTGAGTGGCGTTGAGCAAATCAAGGCGATTGGCTGTTTGTTGAAATCCTTCGTATCCGGAAAACTCAAAACGCGGAGCCATATTGCGCTTCCCTTTTTTAGTTTCGATAATGATTACCCCGTTAGCCGCACGAACGCCGTAAATACCCGCCGTAGCATCCTTTAGAACGTTGATAGAAGCAATGTCACCGGGATTTAATGCATTCAACCCTTCAGAATCGTATACCACACCGTCAACTAATATAAGAGGATCGTTATCACCAAAGGTGGAAAGACCGCGAATTCTTATACTGGAGGATCCCCCGGGAGAGCCCGAATTGGTCGAAATCGTAACTCCAGACATTTGACCTTGCAGGGCTTGATCCATGCGCGGAATGTTCAACTTCTCAAGGGTTTCGCCTTTGATTGCCGAATTGGCACCTGTGAATTCTTTTTTCTTGGTTGTTCCGTATCCAACAACGACCACTTCATCGATGCGATCGCTAGTATCGGCATTTTGGGCGTTCAGGCCTATAGTGGCCATGGCGCAAAAAACCAATACGCTTGACCTTACGGTATTTAAAACGGCGTAATTTTTATCCATATTGCTTAGTGATGAACTTTTTGTAACTTCAACAATAAGAAAATTTATTTATTGTACAAAACACAACAAGCAAAATGTGACGAAAAGGCACTTATTTACCTACGTTCTTATGCAAATCCAAGAAATAATTAATTTCGCCAAAGTTGCAACGGCGCGCTATTCAATTAGAACTGCTTGAGCCTCTCGGTATTTGTCTTTGGTTAACACCAAATAAAACCACCCCTTTTGAGCAATATCTACGTATTGAGGTCCTTCGTATCCATTCATAAAACTAACTACCTCTATGATGCGACCGTTTAAATCATAAACCTCCACATAACTGGCATCTAAATTTTTCCCGTCAATAAACACACGCCCCCCACTGGGATTGGGATATACATTAAAGTTAATATTTTGAAAAACGGAGACCCCATTTTGGGCAATATTCACACATTCGCTGGTATCTGCACACCCATTCTCTTCCATGCGAACCGCATAATCGCCCGGCTCTTTCACCAACAATTCAAACTTAGTTTCATTAGGGATTATTTGAAACGACCTGTCGCAACGGAGCCATTGATATTTCGAATACCCCGACTGAGCCTTTACGGTATCCGAAACGACAGTAAGCGCATTCTCAAATCGCGTTATGTTGGCCTCGATCCGAATTACACTATCGCAACCAAAGGCATTCATAATGGTATCATAATAAATACCCGATTGATAAATAAAATAGCGCCTAGACGGGACTCTGTATCGACGGCATGCTTGAACCTTCAAAACCGATTCGGAATTGGGCGCCAAAATCAAATCGATTTGAATGATGCTATCGCAACCCCTCTTATTGATCAAGGTATCATAAAAAACACCAGATTGCCTCCAGATGTAACGTCCAGACGGACTCACATAAGAGCCACACGCATAATCTTGATAAAACGAGCGTGTTACGAGCGATTTAACGGTATAATTAATAATACTATCGCATCCCAACGCATTGGTGAGCGTATCGGAATACAACCCCGGTTGAAGAACCCAACGTCCGCTCCCACTGAGCCTTACAGAATCGCACAATTCCAAACTAACCTGCTTTAAGGATTGGGGTAGTATGTTCACAGAATACATGAGCATACTGTCACATCCAAACCTATTTTTTAACGTATCGGTATAATTCCCAGAAAGGGTAACCACTCGTTTTGAAACGGGCAACACAAACCGATGGCAGGCGGTGACCTCTATTGGGGTGGTATCCGGACCCACTTGAACCACTAAAGTTAAAAGAGAATCACATCCCACTGAATTAATTAATTTATCGATAAAAACCCCTGAAACGGATGTGCTTTGTTTGCCGCTGGGGAAGGTATAATTCCCACAACTGCGCACATTTAGGGTGGCGCTGCTGGCCTTTTTTATAAATAAGACAATTTTTAGTGCCGAGTCGCAACCGCGTTTTGAATAAACCGTATCAGCGTAAGTGCCCGATTGAAACCACGTATTGGTGCGGGAAGGGTTGGCGTAGCGTTCGCATGCATAAACGGTATCAACAGTGGCTATGGAAGATTGATTTAATTTTAATCCGGCAACGTAATTGGAGTTTGAACCACTAAACTGGAAATTATACAATGTACCCTCATTGTTATATCCGGACCAATCCGGTATTCTGAAAAACACCGAATTATTGCCCAAGGCCGTTCCATTATTGAACCGATTATAAGCCCTTAAATCTTTTGAGAATCCGCAATACGAACGCTGATAATTTTGGGAAATTTCAGACGCGCTTAGCGCCCTTGACCATAGTTTAACCTCTTCTAACATACCCCGCCAAGGCCGAGACAAAGAATGTAAATTACCCAAGGTAAGGGGAAGCGTACCGGTATTTCCTATCGCAGTAGAATCCGTTAAAGAGTCAACAAGGGTTCCATTGATAAATACCCGCAATCGATAGCGATCAAAAGTGGCGGCGATATGCGTCCAGGTATTTTTAGTTAAGGTGTTGGCTGCCGTTGTTATTTCCGCCGACGAATCGTCGAAAATACCAAAATAAACCTGGCCGCTGCCACCTGCCGATAGTGCAAACCCTCTATTCATGGACTCGTTATATCTGCAAATTATGATACCATCTTCCGGGTTAGAATTAAAGTCAACAGGATTAACCCAGGCTTCTACGGTTAATGCGGATCCTGAAAGCTCGGTACTTTTATCTGCTTTACAGCGCACCACATCGTTAATACCATCAAAACTAAGGGAATTTTGAACCCTCCGTTGCGCGAACAGTTCGTTGGACCCCCCCAATATCAAAATCAGCAAGATTAGAAGCCTCATTTTAAGTATAATTTTTATTTGACAATTTTAAAGTAACGGGTAGTGCCCAATTTAGTATCGTAGACTCGAAGGGTGTAGATACCAACGGCAAAGGTTCCCATTTCTATTTTCGTTTTTCCTGATTTTAACGTACCCACAAAAACACAGGCCCCTTTGGAATCTAAAATTTCTGCGTTCCAACCCAAACTGCCCTCCGGAGCTGAAATCCATAAATCATCCTGCACGGGATTAGGATAAACCCACACCGCCTCTTGAACCAATAAGGGCGACGAATTAACTACAAATTTCAATACGATTTGTGACGTATCGGACCAACAACCCACAGAATCTTTCACCCGCACATGCAAGGATTCAGACGTTAACTTGGCAATGAACGTAAAATGTGCCTCTGACTTTGCCTGTTGGTTCCATTCAAAATGGGAATGTGCCGATTCCGCTGTCAAACGAATGGTATCTCCGATGCGACCCGGATTATCTATTATTACAATGCGGGGCTTATTTGGCTGACTAAATTTCAATTCCCAAGAATCTTGGAATGTGCAACCCGCCTCCGAAGTTCGCATTACTGACAGTACAACAGATTCTGTGCCTGCTGATACAATCGAAAAGGTATCGCTTTGGTTTCGCTTAAAATTCTGTCCTTTCCAATTCCAAGTCCTATCTAAATTTGCATTGGACACGCTTGAATCTCGTAAAACATATGGGGTATTTAAACAGTAATGAGATTGTAACCCACTAATTTTTGCGGTACTAAGATCTTGAATATTAAAACTCAACGAATCCGTAAATACACATCCCGAAGGAGACGTGCGGGTAAGGTATAACACCTGATTATTGGAAATCGAGTCTAATTGGAGGGTCCCACCCTTGAGCACCGGTATGCGATTGGAATTCCATGTCCAATAGGAAGTTGATGCACCATTAAAATCGCCATCGTTTCGAAAAATGTAGGCAGAATCCGCACAGTATGCGGTCGAAATTTGACCCTTAATAGGTCCTACTGGAAGCGTGGTATCGATAGCAATCGTTTCAATTCTGCGTGCTCCATATTGCCACCATGTTCCCGAAGCCGATTGCAACAACTTCAAAAAACGAACAGAAACGGTTTGATTTCCGTGCGACAAATCTAAAAATCCAGAAGTATCCCTACTGCTCCATATTTTTGGTGCGCCCCAAGCACCGTTGATCCACGTTTCCACAACAACCGAATCGGCTAAATCAGCAACACGACCCCAATTTAAGGCGACCTTCTCACAATTCAGTTGGTAATCTAAATGGTGAACATTATCAACGGCAAACATGCGAAGGGTTGGATCGCCCATTAAAGCAATATGCACGCCCGCCTGAAAGCCAGCGGCATTGTAAACATTCCACGAATTTTGGGTATGTAATACCGCTTGAGCCAAGGGAGCGCCTTGTGCGCAGGAATGCATCATCCAATAAGGTCTGCCCGACCAAACCGAAGAAAGACCCCAGCCCTTAGAGGCTAAAGGCGCTCTCAAGAAATTATCCTGATTGTCCCAATCTCCATAATAACTTCCAAAGGTTAGGGTAAATGGATTAAGTAAACTATCACGCACAAAATCTGCTGATGAACTTACACCTGCGCAGGTGGTATAGGAACCGGAACCACAACCATAACTTAACAAATACGACTTGGCACTCATTTCACTTCGGTAATCACCTGTTGAAATATCCCAAGCCGAAAACACCGATCCGTTCCTAAATCCACCGGAAGCAAATGCTTCACTTGCAAAATAGCCAAAATTATCGTCGACCAAAGAACGCAATTGCGCTTTGCGACGACCTGTTCGGAAGTCCAAAGCCTTATTCAAATATCTTTTAATCAAGAAGGTATCCGCACCAAATGAAGGCATATCACTTAAATCTACCCGACCAACGGGCACGTTAACGTATTGAATATTCACTTGGGCTGTTGCATTGTAGCGGCTTAAGTCAAACTTGCCATCACCGGGCACATTATGATTTCTAGCGAATTGCGCTTGGGTATTATTAACCGTTTTATCGGTCCATGCAATATCAAAAGCGCCATAATACATATCAGCGGGCCATGCTCCTGTATGATCTGGATGACCATCAGGACGGTAATTACCCGAATAAGGCACCGGAACTCGCCCGAGCAAAAAGATGGTGGTAAAGGTGTTTTTATCGGCACTCCACGTCTTAAAAATCCAATCTTTCACGACCGTTACACTGTCATTTTTATTGACATAATGCGTGTCGATGGTATACCCCTCGTTTTCTATTTGCTTTAAATAATCGGCTACCAAATTTGGGGCCGTTTTTTGGTATTGATCTTCAATCACTACAAGTGCCCGGCCAAGCTGCACCGTTGCCGGCACGTCAAAACCCGCTACTATATAACCATTGCCATCGAAACCCGTGTAATTGGATGAGGTTCGCGCCACCCGATACTCCTTGCGCGTTCCCATTTGATAACTAGAATCTATAAAAGACGTATCCGTACCTGTTAAATCCGCCAACCGATCCCATCCCTTACCGTCAGTCGTTTTGGTATACACTTGATACCGTGTGCTGTTATTTTGTTGCAACCAACTCAGGCGCAAATAATTAGTCGATGTTCTTGATACTCGAATTTCAACGGCCACTTCTCGAACCGTTTGGGCCTTTACCGCAAGGGCTGATATCAATACAAATGCACAAAGAACTAATTTTTTCATGGGTTTTAAAAGGTGCAATTTAATCAAAAACATTTATTAATAAAAAGGCCGCCGCTCAAGGTTGTCGGTTTTCAAGCGTGTGTTTTTGCAATATTCGCACCGATTCGTTTTTTATTTTTTGCGATTTTCGCGCCCCGTACAAGCGGTCCCTCGCTTCTTTGTGGGAAGTCTTCAAGTCCACTATCGGATGCGGATAATCCCGACCAATAATCACGCCGTTCATTTCTTGCTCCATGGGCGTTTGTGTCCAGGGCTCAAGAATAAAGCTGCCCTGTAACGGACGCAATTCGGGGACCCATTTTTTGATGAAAAAGCCCTGCGGGTCGTGATCTTGAGCCTGTTTGGTAGGATTGTATATACGAACGGTATTGATACCCGTAATACCGGCTTGCATTTGAATTTGGGGAAAGTGGATACCGGGTTCGAAATCTAGAAAAAGTCCCGATAAATGCTCGGCAGCCCGCTCCCAGCTTTGGTTCATATGGTGACAAATAAAACTCACCAACATGGCACGCATCCGAAA
>JBIKIM010000031.1:0-7857 GCA_044361605.1 Bacteroidia bacterium
TAGTGCTCAAAATGAGCCGCAAATATACACCATAAGTTTTACCACACCTATACGCCCCACCACCATGCAAATCAAAGATCCAAAATATTTAGGCAGCTGGGAAAAATCACTGGAAATGCCCCATACTACCCTTCCAGAATTTGCCTTCATTGGCCGCAGTAATGTCGGCAAATCGTCGCTTATTAATTGTGTTGTTGAACGCAAAGAACTCGCCAGAACCAGTTCTAAGCCTGGAAAAACGCAAACCTTGAATCTTTATAATATCGATGGATGGATGCAAATATGCGACCTACCGGGATACGGCTACGCGAAAGTGTCAAAAACCATGCGGAATAAGTTCAGCAATATGATTCGCTATTATCTCAAAAATCGCGAAAATTTGTACGCCCTTTTTATCCTAGTTGATTTACGCATTCCTCCCCAACCGATGGATATCGAATTCATTAACGACTGCGGCATGGAAGAAATTCCCCTGATTTTGGTTGGAACCAAAAGTGACAAGTTAAAAGCCCCCGAATTGGAGACCCAAGTTCAAGCTATAAAAGACGCCCTCTCTGAATTTTGGGAAGAATTGCCTCCTTTTATCATCAGCTCTTCCGAAACAAAAGTCGGTCGCGATGAAATTTGGTCGGTAATTACCCAATCCATTCAACCCAACCAACAATAGCGATACGCCCGCTCAATTAAATCGGTCATCGGCACTTCCCGGTGCGCTAGAGGTCCTTCTGATAAAAACGCCTGCACCCGCATTTCGATGCCCTCAGAACTGGGTACCGTTCGCTGTTGATTCGCTTTGACCCCGCATAACCATTCCATGGCCAAAACATTTTGGGTATTTTCAAGCACCCGCAAGAGTTTCGTGGCGGCATTGGCCCCCATAGACACATGGTCTTCTTGACCGTTGCTAGAAACAATGCTGTCGACCGAGGCCGGTGTGCATAATTGCTTGTTCTGACTTACCAAAGAGGCGGCGCTGTATTGGGTAATCATGCAACCCGAATCGGTACCGGGAATTTCCGCTAAATACGGACTTAAGTCCCGTTGTCCGCTAACCAACAAATACAAGCGACGTTCTGAGATATTGGCCAATTCGGCAATAGCCATAGCCGCATAATCTAAGGTAAGCGCCAAAGGTTGGCCGTGGAAATTTCCACCGCTCAAAATGCACCCTTCTTCCTCAAATACATTTGGATTATCGGTTACGGCGTTCAATTCAGTTTCCCAAACTGAAAAACAATGATCTAACGCATCGTAACTAGCCCCATGCACTTGCGGAATACAGCGAAAACTATAGGGATCTTGTACTTGTTTTTTGGGGATATTCGAGCGCGGCGAGCCGGCAACCACCTGGCGGATTTCGGCAGCTACTCGTACCTGACCGTTATGCGGTCTAATGGCGTGTATGGCAGGATGGAACGGATCCAATCTGCAATCAAACGCTTCGATACTTAAGCCACAAATCCAAGGCAATTGGGCTTCTATTTTTTCAATTTTCCAAAACGCCACCAGCGCATGCGCCAGCATAAATTGCGTTCCATTTATCAGGGCCAAGGCCTCTTTCGGGTCCAATACCAAGGGCGCTAAATCACGCGTCTTTAACCATTCTTGCGCCTCTATAATCAAGCCGTTAACGCGCACTCTACCTTTTCCGATCAAAGGCAAACTCATTTGCGCCAAGGGCGCTAAATCGCCAGAAGCGCCTAAGGAGCCCTGTTCGTTCACACACGGAATTACCCTCTCGTTATACATCAGCGCCAAGCGTTCGAATACCAACGGTCGTATGCCGGAATAGCCTTTGCTCATGTTCAATAACTTCAACCACATCATGGTTAAGGTAAGTTCTTCCGAAAGCAAGGCCCCAACACCCGCCGCATGGGTAATGAGCAAATTCTCTTGCAGTTCATTCAGCTCTGAAGCCGAAATTTCAACGTTTTGTAAGGAACCAAAACCCGTGTTAATGCCATAAACCGGCGCTTGGGCATCTTTCAGGTAGCGATTTAGAAAATCGACACTTTTTTGCATCCGATGGCGAACCCCTTCAGACAAAACAACGGGCTCGGCCATCGCCGCTCCTACTTCATGTAAAAAATAAAAATCACGCATGGTTTAAGTGGGCTATAATTGAATCTTGTGAGGCCTCTTGTTGGGAGCCGTCTATTAAATTTTTGATGGAAATACGTCCGGTTTCAATCTCTGTTTCGCCCAAAATCAAGGCAAATTGGAATCGTTTGGCATTGGCATAATCGAGCTGTTTTTTGAGTTTTACAGAACCCGGATATACCTCCGTCTGAAATCCTTCACGGCGCAAGGTAGCCGCAATATTAAAGGCCAATTTTTCTGCGGCGGGCAGCATCGGACAAATCAAAATCCCGGATTCTTTCGGTTTACTATTTTCAGTTTCAAATGCTTCGAGCGTATCATAAATACGATCCAATCCGAAGGAAACGCCAACGCCTGAAACCTCTTTCAATCCAAAAATACCCGTTAAATTATCGTAACGACCACCGCCACCTAAACTGCCAATTTTAAAACTTTCAGGCAAGCGTGAATCGGCTGCCACCACTTCAAACACACATCCGGTATAATAACTTAAACCCCTTGCCAAACGCAAATCCAATTGGGCTTGGGGGAAATCGCCTAACAACTGCCACAACTCGTTTAAGGCAACGATACCCGCTTCTAAATATTTATTTTGAATTTCAGGTATGTGTTGTATTCCGGCAATAATGGACTCAAAACCCGTTAATTCCGATACCTCGCACCACCTTTCCCAGGTAGGTACCATGTGTGTCAAACCGCGTTGATCCAATTCTTTGCTAACGCCTTCTTGTCCAATTTTGTCAAATTTATCGATAGCCTGCATGAATGAACCCCAAGCCTCGATACTCCCGGCCAACGGAAGAAATGAATCGAGCACTTGTCGGTGGTTTATTTTAACCACCACGTTCAAATCCAATTCCGAAAACACCTCAATATACATCTCTATCAATTCTGCTTCTGATAGCAAATGATTGGCGCCGACTACGTCTATATCGCACTGCCAAAATTCGCGATAACGGCCTTTTTGGGGCCTATCGGCCCGCCAAACCGGCTGTATTTGATAGCGCTTAAACGGAAATTGAATGTCGTTGCGGTTCATTACCACAAAACGGGCCAAGGGAACGGTAAGGTCATACCGCAATCCACGCGAAGCAATTTGCGGCGTTAACGCGGTATAGTTTATATCTTGTAGAGAATCGGCCGCTACTTTCGAGAGGTATTCCCCTGAATTTAATATTTTAAATAAAAGCTGATCGCCCTCCTCCCCATATTTGCCTTGAAGGGTTGATAGATTTTCCATCGCCGGTGTTTCAATACCTGCAAAACCATGAAGCTTGAAAATACGCTCCATTTTATCGGTGATGGCTTTGCGTTTTTGGTAGATTTCAGGACCAAAATCACGGGTTCCTGATGGCAATGATGGTTTTTGCATGTGCAAATATACACAAAGCCCCACAGAGGTTCTCGCTGCGGGACTTATCTATAGAAAGCGGTTTGTGGCGATTTATGCAACAAATTCAGTCGCCTATGGTTGCATTTTTTGCAACTGGGCTTTGAGTGCGTTATCTGTGCTAAGCACCAATACTTAGGGTTGCAATTTTTGCAACTGGGCTTCGAGTTCGTCTTCCGCCCCTGGGGTATATCCTTGGTGCGAGTATACAATTTTACCTTCGGCATTTACGATAAACGTCATAGGCGGATTGCTCACGTTCATAGCGCGCGCCAAGTCCTGATTCTCATCGAGGATGATTTGGTACTGCCAACCCTCCCCTAACACTTTAGGTTTTACCTTTTTCACATTTCGAGAATCGTCGATACTTACGGCAACTAGCTTCATATTATACTGTTCTTGCCATTCCTGATAATGTAAATCAATAGCTTGCAATTCTTTAATACAAGGCCCGCACCACGTAGCCCAAAAACTAATTACCGTTAATTTACCCGGTTCTATCACCGATGAAAAGTCGATATTTTCGCCATTTATAGTTTTAACCGTTACGGCTGGAACCGATTGAGCTCCTACAGAAACGCTTGCGGCCAATAGGGCCAAGATTAGGTATTGTTTTAAACGCATAGTACAAATTTAGTTAGTTTCGTGATACTAGGGCAATATTCATGCCATAATGAAATCCTCGGGACCGGGTAAGCGGCCATTCACATCCATTTTAATTCCCCGCACGCCGGCAGCATCGGCGCATTGTATGTCCCGGTCTTTATCCCCAAAAAAGAAACTAAGCAGCGGGTCTATTTGATAGGTATGCAATGCTTTTTCAACCATTAAACTTCCTGGCTTACGGCATAAACAGGCCCCTGAATAGGCTTCGTGGTGCGGACAGAAATAAAAATCATGTATCCGGAAACCTGCTTCGATGCATTTACCCTGTAAATATTGATGCATGGCATGGACGGCCTCTGCGGAGTATAGGCCTTTTGCGATACCCCCTTGATTGGTAATTACGATCAAACAATATCCGCGGTCGAACCATTTTTTTGCTTGTGTTAAAAAATGGGGCAACACGTGAAAATCTTGCACCGTTTGGGTATAATCGCCCGGATCGTGATTAATCACCCCATCTCGATCTAAAAAAACAGCTTTCACCCTTCAAAAGTACCCAAAATATGCCGAAAAGAATCCTTATTTTTGTTGCTTACCACTATGAGTGCCACGCCTTATTTAGTCATTATACCGACCTATAACGAAATCGAAAACATCGAACGGATGGTCCAAACCGTGATGGCGCTTCCCAAGAAAATAGATTTATTAATTGTAGATGATGGTTCTCCAGACGGCACGGGGTCTAAGGTAAAAGAAATGCAAGCCGATTTTACGGACCGACTTCACATATTGGAGCGTACCGAGAAAAACGGATTGGGCACGGCCTATATTGCAGGATTTCATTGGGCGTTGAATAAACATTATGAATTTATTTGCGAAATGGATTGCGATTTTTCGCATCCGGTTGATCAATTGCCCAAACTAATTGAAAAATGCGAAGCCGAAGCCGACGTGTGCGTGGGTTCGCGCTATGTAGGAGGCGTTGTTAATGTGGTCAACTGGCCCATGGGCCGCGTACTCATGAGCTATTATGCGTCTAAATATGTGCAATTTGTAACCGGATTGGACATTGCCGACACGACTGCGGGATTCGTTTGTTATCGCAGAAAGGTATTAGAAACTATTGATATCGATGCGATTAAATTTAGGGGATATGCGTTCCAAATTGAAATGAAATTTCGCTCGAAACGCAAAGGATTTACCATTGCCGAGCACCCCATCATCTTTACAGATCGCACCGCGGGCACGTCTAAAATGAGCACTAAAATCTTTAGGGAAGCCTTATTTGGAGTATTGGAATTGAAGATTAAAAGTATTTTCGGAAAGTTGTAACCAATTTTCTCTTCCCCTCTATTTTAGATTTCCAATTGCCACCAACATTCGTTTGAATTTAGGCCTTTATGAGGTAAAAAACGCTTAGTCCATCATTATAAATCCTTTTGACTTTCTTGTGAGTCGGAATTGCCTTTCACGGAAAAAATTCTATCTTGCTTCTTTAAAAAAATTAGAAGATGAAAAAGCAATTACTTATGTACACGATTGCCGGATTGTTTCTGGCTTCATGCTCCACCACAATCGAAAGAAATACCACTGCTTTCGGCGGAGGCTGGGGAATGTCTGAAAAGAAGGAAACGTATGCAAAAAACCAAGACGGCTCGGTGAATGCCACCGCTGCGGCAGCGGAAAAAACAAATTCCCTTGAAAATGGCTCTATCAACACCGATGATCAACACGCAGCAAAATCTTCCAACTCCGTTAAAACGGCTAAACTTGAAACCTTAAAAGTGGATCCTCAAATAGGGAAGACCAAAACGCAGCAAAATCAATCCCTCACAGTAACTAATAAAAGTATATCAAAAAGCGCTAATCAAGTTATTAAATCAATCCCCACCCAAGTTAAAAAGAAAGCTGAAAAAATCAGGAAAAATGCAGCACTCTCAAATTCATCAGGTGGAGGAAGTGGATTTTCCATAGCTTCATTGGTTCTAGGTATTATAGGATTATTTAGATATGGTTGGTTATTAGGACCCTTGGCCATAATCTTCGGCATCATTGGATTAAATAGAGACGGAAGAGGCATGGCAATTGCCGGCTTAATTCTTGGAATAGTTGATTTAATTTTATGGATATTGTTAGTCTTATTAATACTATTAACATTGTGATTTGAATTTATAGTATATCATTACTCAAAATCCAAAAAATTAAATACTTATTTAGACAAATGATAGAAGTGGGAAATATCAAGTAATTTAACTGTATTTTGGCTATTTCCCAATTCTATTAACCATCTATTTTTCTCTACTATTTTTAACTCGGGCCCGACCAATTGCATATCCAAACTAACAACTGAAATTGTATGTCTGGGTTGCGGCATTACCCGCGCCGTCCAACACGCCTTGCACCTCGACTTTCAAACGGCATGGGCCTGTATTAAAGAATGGTTAACTCTCAAAAGTTTACCAATCTGAAATTGGTTTGATAGCAGCTTACCAAATTCAGGCAAGGTCACTCTGACAATTAACAACTGACAATTAACCTTTTGCCGTTAAATTCATAATTCACCATTCATAATTCATAATTCATAATTTAAAGCCTATTTTTGCGCCTCATTGTCTATGGACTCCGAACCTCGAAGTTGTAAAAATCATGATGCGCGTTTACCACAAACGACAAACCCGTGTGCTCAAAGTACAAACGTTGTCTCAATTAGAGACCACCGAGGGATTGGTATGGATTGACCTCCAAAACCCAAGTCCGGCTGAAATTGCCGATGTAGAAGCCCATTTCGAATTCAAATTCCAATCGCGTCAAGAGCAAATCGAAATCGAAAGCTCCTCCCGTTATTTTGAGACCGACGACGAAATCATAGCCAATAGTAACTTTTTACAGTTCAATTCCGAACATAACGAATTCATTTCCAATGCCGTTTCCTTCATTCTGCAGGACGATATTCTTTTCACCTATCGCGATGCCGATTTAACCGCATTTTCAGATTGCGTTAAAAAAATCAAAGGAACGGGTCGGTTCTTCCACAGCGGTAAGCAAATTTTAGCTACCCTACTGGAAGTAGGCGTAGACAACGATGCAGACTTTTTAGAAACCCTTTCTCGACAAGTAGCCGAATTGTCTAAAGTTGTTTCCTTTGGGGGAAATCCAGACGAACAACTCATCCTGAAAATTTCAAGAACCCAAGAAATGACCATGGAAATCCGCCAAAATGCCGTGGATAAACAACGGGTACTTTCTGCGATTTTAAAAAGCAAAGAATTTGAAGGGGAAGATTATGAACGGCTGCGCATTGTAATTAAAGACATTAACTCGCTGATCGATCATGCCAACTTTACCTTTCAACGTTTGGAATATTTGCAAAACACGTTTTTAGGTTTAGTAAATATCGAACAAAATAAAATCATCAAAATTTTCACCCTTGCCAGCGTGATTTTCATGCCCCCAACGCTGATTGCGAGTGTTTACGGAATGAATTTCGAATTTATCAACGCCTTTAAATGGAAATATGGCTTTAGTTATGCCATGGTATTAATGGTATTTTCATCGATTGGTACCTTGTACTTTTTCAGGCGTAAAAGGTGGTTGTAACCATTTGCGCTTTGGTTTGTTTATTATAGTATGAGGATTTGGACGTGTTGTATTTTAAGTTGGATTTTATTGAGTGGTTTAACGCATTCAAAAAATGCAGACCCCATACGTGATGCCTACAGAAAAGCCCTAAAAGAAGAGTCTTCCGTAAAAGAATTAAAGTC
>JBIKIM010000032.1:0-7784 GCA_044361605.1 Bacteroidia bacterium
GGGGGAATTTAGTCCTGAAACGACATCAGACCGCGAGGGGTTTGTGCATCCTGTAACAATGGGAGGCGCAGCCGAACATGCGTGGGTGAAATTTATAATCCGAGATTTTGAAACTGCGAAATTAGCGGAACACGAGGCACGTTTGAAGGAAATTGCCTTGACAACAATTGCAGATTATCCGGGCACCCGCTTAGAGATGAGTACCGAAGCGCAATATCGCAATATGAAAGAGGTGGTTATGTTAACCCCTGCTATTTCTGAGTATGCCGTTAAAGCTATCGAAATGGCTGGAATTGTGCCGCAATTAAGCAGTGCAAGGGGAGGAACGGATGGATCTCGTTTGAGTTTTATGGGACTTCCATGCCCGAACATCTTCACGGGTGAAATGGCCTTTCATGGCAAGCACGAATACGTGAGTGTACAAGACATGGAAAAATCGTGCGAGGTCTTGGTGCATCTTGTTGGATTATGGGCGGCTGGTCCTGCGAAATAATTAAAATATTTTTCGAGTCCAATAGAAAAGGCGGGATGTGTTTACATCGCGCCTTTTTTGTGCAACCAATCGGGTTCTGTTAGTTGCTTGCAGGATTACAATAGAAAAAGCGGGATGTGCTTATATCTCGCCTTTTTTGTGGAACCGGCATATTGGGTACTAGGGAAATTAGCCAAAAAAAAAGCGAGACGTTTACGTCTCGCTTTTCTATAGGTATTATAATTGAGGTTTTGGAAACCTCGTTTAGTATAAAATTGTATTTAAGCGACTTGTCCGATTACTTTCAAGTGCATGAAATGCGAGCGAACGGCTTGGAAAAAGGTGGGGATTTCGTTGTACTGTACGTTGAAATCTTCACATGTTTTCTTCACTATTTCGTTAATTTTTGGGTAATGGATGTGACTGATTTTAGGAAATAAGTGGTGTTCTACTTGATAGTTCAAACCTCCTAAAGCCCAAGTTAAAAACTTGCTTTTGGTGCTGAAGTTAGAGGTTGTACGTATTTGGTGCGTAGCCCAATCGTCCTGAACGTGAATGGTATCAATTACGATGTTAGCACTATCTGCTTCCGCTTTGTCGGTAACAAAATGAATGTCTTCCACAACGTGCGCCAATTGAAATACGATAGTGATACAGATACCCGTTACGATTGCCATTAATAGGTATCCTAGAATAGCCGTTGTGAATCCGATAAAGTAGGCAGGTACCAATACGAACATACTAAAGTAAACTACCTTAGAAGCCCAAAATTCAATATGCTGGAACGTATTTAATTTGTTTTTGAAAGGGCGGTCTACTACTTTACCTGAGAAGTACTTTTTAAAATCTTGCATATAGATCCAAGCCAAATACGCAACGGTGTACAAAGGCAATCCGTAAATATGCTGATACTTGTGAAACCATAATTTCTTCTTTGCCGTGTTTACACGCAGCAATGGCCACAAGTCGATATCGTCATCGATACCCTCGATGTTGGTGAAACTGTGATGCACCACATTGTGTTTTTCAGCCCATAAAAAGGCGCTTCCACCCAAAAGATTGAGGGAATTAGCCATTATTTTATTCAACCATGCATGTTTCGAGTAACTGCCATGGGCGCCATCGTGCATGACGTTAAAACCAATACCGGCAAAAGCCAAACCCATAATGCCATAGGCCAAATAGATCCAACTGTTTTGTGGGTGAAGCGTTAAAATCATTAAATAACAGCCGATTAGAACACTGAAAAGGATAATGGTTTTCCAATATAATTTCCAATTGCCTGTTGGCTGAATGTTGTTTTCATTAAAATACTCGTTGATTCTATTTCTCATTGTTGAGAAGAATTCGCCGTTTCGGCCTTCGAACCTAATTGCTGTCATAAATAAATATTTCTCAAAATTACGATAAATCCTTAATCGATTTGTTGCTTTTACGAAATTCTAGTTCAGTACCCCTGTTTTAGGGTGTCAAAAGAAACCCATGAGGGTTGATTTAATAGGTGGTATACATCGAAAACTACTTTTCTTGAGCCCCATTACAATCCCTATTAACTCCGTTAATCCTTTAGTCATCAACAGCACAGACTGAATACGTATTTTATATTGTGGTATAATTGGGAATTCAAAGGCGCGTAGTTTGAGAAAAACACACAAGCTGCCTTGTTGAATGTTTTAAACCAATCGTACAACAGATATTTCTATGTAATCTCGTTTTATCGATGTGTCAAATTCGATTGGTTATTTCAGTTTAGCCTGTTGCTGGGTTTTCGCATCGTCGATGAGTTTTTGGGCGCGCCTATCGGTTTCTTTTTCAAGTGTTTCGGCTTTGGCATTGGCTTCAGATTCAATCTTATCGGCTTTTTCGTAACCTTCTTTCCTCAATTTTTCTGCTTTCTTCTGCGCTTCCTCGTTGAGTTTTTTACCGATTTTTTCAGCGGCAATTTTTTCTAGGGGATTGCGGGCTTTTGCCATTGACGCTTCTATCTCTGCTTTTGTTTTGTCCAAACTTACTTGAACTAATTTGTCGGTTTCTTTCCGTGTCTTCTCGGCTAGATTTTTCCCTTCACTACGCAGTTGGTCGGCTTTTTCTTTAGCTTCGGACCGCAATTTGGCTGCTTGGGCTTCGGCTTCTACGATGGCTTTATCTACCACTTTATTGACTTCTTTTTTAACTTCGGCAACAGCCTTTTCTTTATATTCTTCCACCACTTTTAATCCCAATTGTTTCCAATCGATGCGCAATTTGGGGCTGGTAGTGGTACCCGTGATAGACATTGGAACGGCTTTGCCTTGGGTATAGAAAAAGCCTTTGAAATTAAGGTTTTGTGCCAAATCAACATCTCCAGCAAAAGACATTTTTGCCCCTTCGTAAATATCTAAGCGGATGCTGTCTTTTAGCGATAATTTACCGTCGTTTATGGCAAATCCCAGTTTTCCCGGTTTGATTTTGACATCACCGAGTTTGCTTTTGTTCCATTTCAGTTGTTCAAAAACTTGCGTAAGCCACTCAGGTGATTTCAAGTTTTGAGCCTGAGTAACCGCCATTAATCCGTCGGCCGATACGCTTTGCATATCCACGCTCAAATCTTCACCCAAATCGCTAATCATTTCCATGTTTAGATTAAATGGCGCGTCTAAATCTTTCAAAATAGGGGCGTAGGTATTGAGCATTTTGAATTGACTACTAATGTTTTTCGGGATAAGATTTTGCAACGAAAAGGCCGCATTGATATGGGGTTTGCCCCCTTCGAAATAGGCATAATTGGTAGTAAAGGAAATTTGGCTTCCCCACATTTCTGCTTTTATAGGATTGATATTTAACTTCCCTTCTTTTACGGCAATTTGCGCCTCGCAATTTTTCAACTGGTAGTCTTCATAAAGCAGCTCACCAATTTTGCCTTGGAAAACCATGTCGATATTCGACGGAATTTGCGGGGCGGATAGGGCTGCCGTATCGCTACTTTCTTCTGTTTCTTGGGAAGTCGTTTCGCTGGCCGGCATCCACTCATTCAAATCGATTCGATTGCTGTTGATGCGGAGCGCGCCACTTAGTGTTTCATTGTTTAAAGCATAACCTAACATATTGTTAAGTCGGCCTTCTGTAATTTCCACCGAAGAGGAGCCATACCGAATAGATGAGGGACTTATAATAAAGGCGCTGGGTGTGGCTTTGATATCAAGGTTTTTGATGTCGGTTTGGAGTAGGCCTGGCGCGGAATATCGGAAGTTGGTTAACCCGAGCGATCCCTCCACTTTGAGGTCATGGAATTTTTCTTGGGTAATTGAGGCATAGTGCCCGTCGAAAACCAAGCCGGTTTTAATATTCCCAGAAACGGCTACTCCCGAGTCTAAAGGCAGCATGTCTTTCCAATCGTTAAGCGTAAGATTGGCAGATAGGGCACCGCGGGCGTAAGGACTGGAAATGGGGTTTTTGGTAAATAAGTTCATTTTGAACGGGTCTTTACCCAATAGTAAGCTAAAGTTCTTCAGGTCTACCGTGGTATGATCTGGATCTCCATCTTCGTTTAATACGTGCAGGTCTACATTGATACCACTAACAGACTTGGGCAAATCGGGATATTGGAATTGGGCGTTTTCAACGGCCAAATCGATTTTGGTTTGCGGCATTTTAAGGTCATCCATAATGCCTTTTATGGCCATTTTGAACGACATTTTGCCAGAGGCATTGACGTTTTTAAAATCTGAAGTATAGCAACCAGGAACCGCAGATAAGAGGGATTTGAATTCTGAATTGGGGACGTCTATTTTTAAATCCATATCCATATTCTCGTCGTTCATTTGAACCCAACCGCGCATTTCTAGAGGCAGTTCATTCAATCGGGCGGTTAGGGGTTCAAATCCAAATCGGAATTTTTCTAAGTCCATCTGAATATCGCTTTTTAAGTCAAAGATCGCTTTGGAAACAAGGGTCATCCCCTCGTAAGAAAGGTTTAGTGACTTTGCTTGGTAATGGCTGGCAAGGGTGAAAATATCTTTGGCAAAATCGCCTTTGGCTTGAAAATCGGTGCCAGCAGACAAAAAGTCGATTCCCATGCTCACGTCCTTGTAATGGATGTAGGCATTTTCGATATCGATATTGTTCAAGTTTAAGGACATTGGGGCAGCGGAAGTATCAATGGGTGCTTCAACCGCAGTGCTGTCGTAAGGAACTATGTCGTAATTGGCCCGACCGCTTTTTAAAACGTGCACAAAAATTCGGGGTTCACGGGCGTATATTTTTTTAATGTTTATGGGATTGGTCTCTGAGAATAAAGAAGCAAGGTCTAGGGTTAGCCGAATCTGTTTGGCTTGAAATAGGGTGTCATTTTGAAAAGAGTCTTGACCAATTACGCGGATGTTATTAACGCCCACCGATAAATTGGGAAAGTTGCGAATCAAACTAAGACTTAGGTCTTCATCAAAACTAATCGTAGCGGTAACCGACTCTGATGCGGTTTTTTGGGCGGCGCTTAAAATTTTACCTTTAAACATAAAAGGCAATACCAGTAGCAGTACAAAAATTACAGCAATAACGGCACTGATGCGGATAATCCACTTTTTCATCATACAACGAAAATACGATTTTTAATAGACTTTTTGGCGGTGTTGCGTAGGGTTAAAACGCGATTTCGACAAAAAATCAGGCAATAAGTTTTTGCATTTTCCGTAACTTCGCTTTACAAAAGCAAAAAAATCATACTATGATAACAGGCCTTAATCACATGCACTCACTCCTACGTTGGGTCATACTCATTTTGTTAATTTACACGATTATTCGTTCGTTTCAAGGGAAAGCAGGAAAAGAAGCACGTTTCTTGACCATCGTAACCCATATCATGCTGTTAATTGGCGTTGCCCAGTGGTTTTTGGGGAATTGGGGTTTGAAGTTGATTCAAGCCAATGGCATGGGTGCGGTAATGAAAAATTCTGCACAGCGTTTCTTCGTGATAGAACATACGTTAACGATGCTAATCGCTACCGTTTTGATTACTATCGGTGGCGTTTATCTCCGCAAGCAAAAAAGCAGTGCCAAATGGTTATACGTAGTGGCATTGATCCTAATACTTTCGCGTATCCCATGGCCTTTCCTAAGTCCAGGTATTGCACGTGGATTATTCCCAGGAATGGGGGTTTAAATCCCAACCGACTACCCGATCTCTTTATCGAAAGGTCTTTCTTAGGAAAGACCTTTTTTGTTATTTTCGAGTGTATAAAATAGTTTCTTATGAAAAAATCGACATGGATTGGTATTTTAGCCGTCGCATTTACCGCTGGTTTTGCGGGCTCATGGGTTCAAGGATGGATAGAAAATAAACGTTCTTCGCCGTTGCGCGTTGCCTCCGACTATTCTTCAATACCGGGCCGAATGGCCTCTTCGGGAATGGCCCTTAGTTCGTTTGAACAGGCCAGTGCCATCTCTACGCCTACGGTCGTTTTCATAAAAACAATTGCTACGGTGCGTTATGAGAATCCACTCGGTTGGTTTTGGGATTTTGATCCGTTTGGAAGTCGGGGTAAAGCCTCTTCCACCGGTAGCGGTGTAATTGTAAATTCCGATGGATATATTGTAACCAATAACCACGTAATTCAGGGGGCCGAAGAAATTTCGGTAGTTTTGAATAAAGACAAACGGGAATACAAAGCCACGGTTATTGGAACCGATCCGAGTTCGGATTTGGCCCTAATTAAAATTGAAAAGAAAGACCTGCCAGCAATCGTTTTTGGAAACTCGGAAGGGGTGAATGTAGGCGAATGGGTACTTGCCGTAGGCAATCCATTCAATTTAACCAGCACGGTAACAGCAGGTATTGTGAGCGCAAAGGGTCGAAATATCAACATCGTTAAAAACCAATTTCCCATAGAAAGTTTTATACAAACAGATGCCGCAATTAATCCAGGCAATTCAGGGGGCGCTTTGGTTAATCTCAAAGGAGAATTGGTCGGTATCAATACCGCTATCCAATCCAATACCGGAAGTTATGCGGGATACGGATTTGCCATTCCTAGTAATATTGTGCAGAAAATTGTACGAGATTTTATCGATAAAGGAGAGGTGTTACGCGCGTTTACAGGTTTCGAGGTAACGGGCATTAGCGGCGAAGAAATACAAATATTTGAAGGGAAGGCAGAGCCCATAAAAATCCGTTCCGTATTGGAAGGCAGTCCCGCAGAGAAAGCAGGATTAAAAGTAGGCGATGTGATTATCAAAATTGACAATCTTACCATCAATGGGCGTTCTAGCTATGACGAATTCTTGGCCTATCAACGGCCCAATAATGAAGTAACGTTAGTCGCGCTTCGTGAAGGCAAAGAGCGGAGTGTGAAACTGCAACTTATTGATGGAAAAGCACAACGGGAACTTATGATGCGCGGGGTGGTTTCCAGTAAATATTTGGGGGCCGATTTTCAACCTTTAAATGCCGAAGATAAAGCGAAATATAAGGTCAAAGCCGGTATTCGAATCCTTAATATCCGCAGGGGCGGGGCCATATCCCAAATGGGATTAAGCGAAGGATTCATGATTTTATCCTACAACGGAAAAGTTTTTGAAGACCCAGAAGAACTAATTGGGGCCATGGAGGGCAGTAGTGGCAGTATGAAAATTGAAGGCATGGACGAGCAGGGTAACCGACAATCGTATTCCTTCTTTAGGTATTAATTAGCTTGTTTCGGGGGAAGCAAAACGAACGGCTGTTTCACCAGGGACTCTTTTCTTTAGGTATTAATTAGCCGGTTTCGGGGGAAGCAAAACGAACGGCTGTTTCACCAGGGCCTGATTTCTTTAGGTATTAATTAGCCGGTTTCGGGGGAAGCAAAACGAACGGCTGTTTTACCAGGTACTGTTTTTATGGATTTAGCGGACCTGCCCTTAGCCGCAATGCAGACCGCGTTGAAGGTCGTATCTTTGCATTATGACGATTCCCGCAATTCCGTTGTTGAAACATACGGACTCCAATAACTTTTTCATTTTAGCCGGTCCATGTGCCATTGAAAGTCGCGATACCACCTTTGTCATTGCCGAATATTTAGCCGAATTGAGCGAGGCCTTATCGATACCTTTAGTTTTTAAGGGGTCGTATCGAAAAGCGAATCGTTCGCGATTGGATTCCTTCACGGGCATTGGCGATGAGAAGGCTCTGAAAATCTTGGCCGAGGTTCGTGCCCAATTCAACATACCGGTCGTTACGGATATTCATGAATCTCACGAAGCGGAAATGGCCGCTGCCTATGTTGATGTATTACAAATTCCCGCTTTTTTATTCAGACAAACGGAATTATTGGTGGCTGCTGCTGCAACGGGCAAGTGGATT
>JBIKIM010000033.1:0-7781 GCA_044361605.1 Bacteroidia bacterium
GATCATCGATAACAACCTTGGTAGACTTTCCAATATATTCAGCCATGTTGATATTGGTACGCAACCAATCAATAGGAATTTGCAACATACTCAAGGAAATAAATATCAAGTACATTACACTGATTAACTTAAATCGCAGTACCTTGGCCTTTTTGACTTTTATGAAATTGCCCATCCTATCCTTTAATTTTAATTATGGGTCGACCCTTGGAGCTTAAACCCTCTTCTTGGCCTAACAAACGAATATTATCAAACACCAAAACGCTACCTACAGGCGCTTTTTCTTCTAACTCGCGCAACTCATTTCGCAGAAAACGTGTAGATGAATGCAGTTTCTTAAAATCTCCATTGGGCATCGTTACACTCATGTCAAAATTAACCACTTGCCAAAATGGATTATTAGATTCTAATTTATTCGCATTTTTCATGTCTGAAGGCTTACCACTCACATCCATTAACGAAACCATTTCATCGGGCTTTAAGGTAGACACAAAAGAAGCACGATCAATTTCGGCAGTTCCGTTCTTCATGATCACATCGAATAAGCCCTCTTTTTCCGGTGTGATTTCTAAAATCCACTTTTTCCGTACCACTTTAGCTGCCTTAGACTCGAACGTAATTCCATTTCCCTTGGGCACATAGGCACTGTCGAGTGTTACTACAATCGGCTCACCCACAAAACCAGAAACAGAACTTGCCGAGTTGATAAATCGAAACATAGGTGGCACCACCTTAAAACTCGCAAATAACCTTTTATCATTCGCTAACACCTCTAGGGCATAATCTCCCACGCGCGATGGTTTATAGTACAACTTATAATCAGAAGGACCCATTGATTCAAGTTTGATCGGTGTTCCATTAATACGAACAGTTAATTTTTCGTCCGCTGATTTTGGCCTGATTCTCACATCCAGCGGTTCTCCTAAAATTAAATTACGCTTGAATTTTTGTACAAAATCGGTTTCATCGATTGAAATAATCTCAAACTTAGGCAGTTCGGATTCCTTTTTCTTTAAGGCCAAAATTGTTTCGTACAACATAACCGTTTTGAAATGCTCAATAATGCTAGGAATTACGCCATTGGGTGTTCCCTTGAAATAGTAATAAATGGCATCAAAATCCTGCCCTTTACTTGTTTTTAACTTAACGAATTCATCGTCTAAACTTTTATTTCCAATAGGATTGTAAGCCGCCAAATAATTCTTGAAAATACCTTCAATTATCGGACCCCACTTGCCATTTCTGATTTGTGTCTCTGCGAATTTACTTTCACGCAAGCGGTCACCAATTACACCTGTGCTTTTCTTAAAGCTATTATACGCTTTTTCAACCTCATCTAATTGGGTCAAACAGGCAAGAGTAACCCCCTTTAACTTTTCTTGAGGCACCCCTTCTACTTTAAACACGTTCAACTCAGAAAGCAAGCGCTCGTTGACCATGGTCTGTGATTTCGCCACATCGGGATATTGCAATACATACATACCCGGAGAGGTGAAAAAGATTTGTACGATGAAAATCAAGTAAAACAAAGAAAGTCTCATAAATGAGATATTCTTTGATTTCGTGATTCTAACGGTGAGATTTCCCATGTTGGAAGTTTACTTCTTCAGAATCTCGTTGTACTGTTCGTTGATTTTTTTCAAGTTATCGTTATAACCCGTCATTAAGGCATTGAACTCAGAAACCGATTGTTTCATGCTGCTCGATTGCTCAACGTTGGAACGCATTTCAGTTTTAATATCATTCACCGCACTTGTCATTTCCTTTAAACCGGTATTCAATTCGCGTAACGTTTCGCTGAATTGTTGCATAGCAGACTGATAACCATTCGTTTGAACGGCAGTGCCCGTTTCGTCAGCATTATCCAATTGAGGAAAAACCTGCTCCCATTGATATTCCTTTTCAACTACCTTACGTTCGAATGCTGAAATTAAAAACACAATCGCTTCCACCGTTAAACCCACGATGAACATTTCGTTTGCGTAGTTCCATCCAAGAAACTTGAACATTGCTCCTATTAATACAATAGCCGCACCAACTCCGTAGATAAAGGTAATTAAGTCTAATTTACCCTTAGTTTCTTTTTGATTTATATTACTCATAGATATGGTTTTTTATAATTAGTAGTCTATTTTTTTAACATGTGCTCTTGGAATGAATTCCAATTCGCCGTATTTTGCTGCAGTGCTTTCTTGGTCGCTGATTTGCTCATAATTACAAACGTGATTAATAAAGCAACGAATGCAAGTCCGGCAAACACCAACTGGTCCGCAAACTTTTTCGATAATTCTTCCTGAACACCCGCAACCAATTTGTTTTGCTCCTCGAACTTAACCGAAAACTGATCAAGCGCAATATTCATCGCACGTTCGTTTTGGGCCTGTAACTCTTGGGATTTTCTAATTTCAGTCTGGGTGCTCTCTTGTAATTGAGAAATGGAAGACTTCAACGCGAAAATCTCAGCTTCAGACTCAGTAACACGCGCTGCTAAAGCGCGATTCTGTGTTTTTAATGATTCTATTTTTTGCAACGCATCCTCTGCATTTTTTGTCTGTCCGAAAGCGCATGAAAACGCAGTGAGGAACAACGTAACGATTAGTAATCTTGACATTATGATGGATTGTTAGGTGTTGTAAATTTATTCGAATATACGATGGTTTTGGAAATGGGGAAAGGTTCAACCAAGCTTTTGTTGGCGAATTCACTAGGAAAGTTTGTAAACACACCCCTATGCCCATTGCCGCTAATCAAAACATATCCCAGATTCTCAATAACGAGATGATTGCTCTCCGCGAAAGAACGCATAGAAGCGGAAATCTTGAGATTTTTGTTGTTAGACATAATTTAAAACTTTGACTTTTAGAACTAGACATAAATGAAACAAATTCAAAAAATCTTGGCAAAGATAGGACATATATGGTATTCTAAAACACCTTAAAACGTTTATATCGCATTGACAATCTAATTTTAACATTCTGTTATCACCGTTTGATTTACAACAACACCAAAAATCATACCAAAAAACACAACATTGGTCCAATCCCAGAACATTAGTTAAAGTTTATCTTTATTTTTGTTTTTATGGTAAACTTTTTGCGCTGTTTTCTTGTCTGTGCTTCCTTTGGAATCGCGATGGCAATCAACGCCCAAAGCCCCGTTTATAAAACCATAATCGTTACCGAAAAACAAAGTGGCGACCCCATTCCCTTTGCCACCTTGCGCACTACACATTCCGCACAAATATACGAGACCGACTTTAACGGGAAAGCCCTAATACCCCTATCCGAATCGAATAACGACACCCTTTTTTGTCTTTTTGTAGGATATTTAACCGCTGCCGTTCCCCTAGATTCCCAAAAAAACAATACCTTCATACAAATTGCCTTGCGCCGTGAAATCATTCGAACCCAAGGGGTGCGTATTTCACTTGGAATTAACCCCGCGCACAAATGGCTCCAACTCGCACAAGCCAATCGGGCCAACCACAATCCCTTAGAATACGACGACCATTCGGCGTTGCTGCGTACCCAAAACCTGATTGCCGTCAATCAAATCGCTCCCGATTTCCTGAATAAACAACTAGGCGAATCACTCCGCGAATTGTCCGATACCCTCACTTACGTAACCGGCGATTCAACCCAGCGCGTGTTGCCTGTGTTTCATTCTGAAACCATCAGCCGCGTATTTCAACAAAAGACACCGTATAAACAACAAGAAATTATTTTGGGAAGCCGGGTTCACGGCGTAGGCGTGGATCAAGGCGAGTTCATTTCCCAAGTTACGGGCGCCGGACTTCTTACCTATAATGTATACAAGCCCGTATTGACCTTCTTAGAAAAAGGGATTCCCTCGCCCATCTCCGACCAAGCACTCGCCAACTACGATTACGAACTAATTGAAGTTGACAAACGCAAAGCATTGCGCGAATTCGTATTAAAAGTAACCCCTAAAAACGAACAAGATGTGGCCTTTCACGGCCTTATTTGGATTCAAGAAAAAACAGGAGCCATTACCCGACTGGTGCTCGAGCTTCAAGGCACGGCCAATCTTAATTACATCCAACGGGTCAAAATAACCCAAGAACATGGCATCGACAGCCAGTTCCAACAAAAATGGGTCCTCAAAAAAGGCCGAATATCACTCGATCTTGAAAAACTCAACAACAAAACGGCCAGTGTCATCGCGCTTAATGAAATTGAACTTTTATCCTATCGCCTCGAGCCCCACATACAAGATAGTTTTACCCAACAGCGCATCCAAAAACTTGAAAACGCCCACGAACGCGACTCTTCTTTTTGGTCAAAATTAGCCATACTCCGACCCAACCACGCCTACCAACACATACACGACCAAATCGACTCCGTAAAAGCCCTACCCATAGTGGTAAAAGGCGTAAGCTTAATAAACTTGATGGTCGACGGCTATTATGGACCTGGTTTGCCCGTAGAGTTCGGCCCCTATTATATGGTAGGCGGCTTTAATCCCTTAGAAGGTATTCGAACCCGTTTGGGCTTCCGAACGTCCTATCTCCTTTCTGAAAAATGGCAATGGGAAAGCTTTATCGGTTATGGCTTCCGCGACCAACGCTACAAATACGGATTCAAATTCAGCTGGCACCCCAACCCAAGTACCGGCACTTTTTTTAAACTATCCCACTCTCAAGATGTAGAGCTTATTGGATTTTCCGATAACGATGCCGTGTCTAGTGGCGACGCGTTAGTCACGGCCCTAAATATGTTTGCCAATACCTCTCTCACTTATTGTGCTTCCGAAAAACTAGAGCTGGGCACCGATATTGCCCGCGGCCTTACCCTCTCCGGTATATTTTCCCACCGCCGCTATTCGCTTCCCGAAACCCAACGGGTGCAACTCGCTTGGTACGATTCCCTTCCCAGTAACCGAATCGGTTTTAATTTAAATAACGCCACTACAACCCTAAAAATTCGGTACGAACCCAAAGTGTTCTATTTAATTCGCCGCGGCCGACGTAAAAAAATGAGTCCTGCCGGTCCGGTTTATTCGCTGTCTTACATGCAGGGATTCAAGGGTTTCTTGGGAAGTAATTTTTCCTACTCCCGATTAAGTACCCAAATAGAGCAACGTAAAGTTTGGGGAAGTATTGGCCGGTCTGTGTGGCGCATTCAAGCCTCAAAAGTATTTGGCACCGTTCCCTATCCCATACTCGATATTCCTTTGGGAAATCAATCGATGGTTCTCAATAACCGCTCGTTCAATCAAATGCAATTATTTGAATTCGTATCCGACCAAAACATACAATGGCAATTTAGCCACCATTTTAACGGTTACTTCTTCAATAAAATACCCGCTATTTCAAAACTTAAATGGAGGGAAGTCGTTCACACCAAAGGCATTTGGGGAACATTAAGTCCCGAGAACAAAGCCCTCATACCCCAAGAAGTTCATGCCTCACAGAACTTGGTACCCATAAATGGGTTTGGAAATATTCCTTACATGGAAGGCGGCATCGGTATTGAAAACATGTTCCGATACTTCCGTATTGATGCCATTTGGCGCTTTAGTTACCGCGATGTATATCCCGATAGAAACTTTGGAATCAAATTTTCAGCGTTCGTGAAGTTCTAGTCCTACCTAAGCTTACTTTTTATGACGGAGTAAAATTACCCCGCCCATTAACCAACTTACAATTAAAATAGTACCCCCAATTGGCGTTATCGCCCCCATTTTTCGGAAACCTGCACCGATTACTTCGTTCAAGGCGACCAAACATAAGGTACCTGTGAATAAGGCACTGCCCGTCCAAATACCCGTGAATACGCCCCAAGACTTGTAAAATTTACGACTTAACGCATCGATGGGACCCGAATGATCGATAAAAACCGTTAATACCATTATTCCCAGCATGTTATACATCCAATAACGCCAACCCGTTTCCCAAACCGCCAAATATCTAGCACTCAATACCTTTTCTAAGCTGTGAGCGCCCATAGCGCCTGCAGCGATTCCCAGCGCAAGCATGATCATGGCGATTCCGATATGATTTCTTCTCATTAGCGTACGTGTTTATTGTTTAGTTGGATAGGTACTCCGGACCCGATTGTATTTATTGGGATTAGCTATTATCAAATTTTTGCCGCAATACCCATACCAAACCAACGCGGCATTAAAGGTACGCTGGCGATTTCGCGGTATTGTGTATTGGATATATTCATAAAATTGACATAGGCGTTCCAAGACTTCCCCCGAGAGAATTCCAATTTGGCATCGAACAAATGGTAGGCATTTCCGTTGGTTCTTTTCACCAAGCGCCATATTCCTGTTAGATAAACCCCATTTTGAAATTCAGAGGACTCGCCTTCCCAAAGTTTAATGCGCAAACGCGTGTTTTGCTGATAGGTCATGAAATTCAAGGCGTTTTTGGAAAGATTTTCGCCATTCTCGAATTCGCTATCGTCTAATACGCAGGCATTGAAAACAAATTCTGAATTTTCCCGTAATACGGGCATAAAATCCCGAGCCTTGAACTCCCACTCCGCGCCCCTAAAGGTCAAACTGGCAATATTATTGGGTGTCCAGGGTAGGTTAGGCGAAGTACGGACCCAATCAATCATATCGGTATACGACTTTTGGAAAACCGATATTTGGGCCGATACCAATCCTTTTTGATACCGGTAACCCAACTCGGAGTTTTGTGCCCTTTCGGATTTTAAATTGGGATTGCTGCTATTGGCAGGATCGCGGTAGTACCAGTCGGTGTAGGTAGGTAAGCGCTGTCCGGTACCCCAATTTCCCCATAAGGCCGAAGATTCGGTACACCGCAATTGAAACTCTGCCCCAGGATACACCTGAAATCCTACAAAATCGGTATGCAAGGCATAGGCCCCAAACGTGGTGGTAAAATCCTTAAACCACTCTTTGATATACTCGCCGTAAGCCCCTAAAATTTCGCGCTGGTGGTCGCCCAAATTATTGCTTAGGATACGCTCGCTGCGCGATTCAAATCCGAGCGACAAGCGTGAATCTTGAAATTCATGTAAATAAGAAGCTTCGATTTGGATGGCCTGATTTTGGTGTTTATTCTGATATAAAGACGGATTTACCTTCGTAAAAATGTAGTGATCGTAATTCCAACGGCTCGAGGCATTGACCGTGAGTTTGTCGACCGGGCTCAAATTGGCCACGAGTTTGGCATTTACAAATTGGGTATTGACCGTTTCACGGGCATTGGAATCTCGGGGAGCGGCATAAAAGAGACCGGCACCGAAGGCGTTATTATTGCTTCCTCCGAAAAGAGAAAAACTGCCCATTTCGCTTTCCTTAGAAACTTTAACATAGGTTCGTAATTGCTCGAAATCGGTATTGCGGCGATAGCCGTTGCCGCGGAGTCCTTCGGCTCCGCCCATGAAATTCCAACCCTTTTGGTTGCCGGCTCCGAATAAGCGCAAACCGCCATTGAGTCCCTCGTTTGGCGACAAACCCGACACTTGCATACCGAATGCCTCAATTGCAAATGGTGTATCGGAGGTTTTCTTGGTGATGATGTTCACCACCCCACCCAAGGCATTCAAACCATAACGCCGAGCGGCAGTACCCCTAATGATTTCGATGCGTTCGATCATCTGAAGGGGAACGGGTAAATTCATTTGGTGGTGGCCGGTTTGGGGATCCGACATGCGCACGCCATCTACCATTACCAAAACCTGATCGAAGGTACTTCCGCGAATGCCGATATCGGCTTGGGTCCCCATAGGACCGCGTTGTCGGATATCGACGCCGCTCACATAAGCCAACAACTCGTTCAC